>JAJRTP010000211.1 GCA_024278255.1 Chloroflexota bacterium
AAGGTGCTGCGCCGGGTTTTGGTGCAGGATGTTGGGGAATGAAGTAGTGCCCGGCACAGGGCTTACGGGTTTAGTCAGTTAAGATCGTTTTGCCCCGTGCCTGGCACTACCGATTAAGGAGATTTTTATGACAGATTTTGTAAGCTGGGAAAGGCAGACGGGGGAGCCGGTACGGGTGGGCGACGTGACGCTCACGCCGCAGTCGCAGGTGTTTTCTGTGCGGGTTCCTTTTGGCGGATTTGTGTGGCATCGGCCTACGGCTGTAACCATCCAAAGTCCGCGCCAAAACGAAACCCTGCCCATCACTGATCCCACCCGTATGGTTCTTTGGTCGCTCCTTGGATTGACTATCTTTATCAACGTATTTGTATTCATCAACAATCTGGCGGTGCGAAGCCGCTCAGGAGGCATAAAATGAGTGAAGATTTAACCAAACTGGTTCTGGAATCTGTCCCCAATCAAAAGTCGGCCAACGAATTGTTAGGCAAATTGTTCGACATTACCAAACCGGAGGCCATCTACAGCCAGCCCGTGACCGCAGGCGATGTGACCGTTATCACCGCTTCTGAATATACGGCCGCTTTGGGTGTGGGCTACGGCGGTGGCGGTGGCACGTCTACAGAGGTGGAAGAGGAGGAGACAAATGCCGGCTATGGCGGCGGTGGCGGTGGCGGCGGTGGAACTGTGGGCCGTCCAGTCGCGGCCATCATCATCGAATCCGGTAGCGCCCGCGTGGAACCGATCATGGACGTGACCAAAGTGGCAATTGCTTTCATCACGGCGTTAGGCGCTATTGGTTTGGCCCTCAGCCGGATGCGTAAGTTTGCCGATACGGGGAAGCTGGATTGACAGTTTTAGCCGCAGACAGGTGTGGCTTTTCTGATTGGGTTTGAGACTATGCGTATCAATTTCATGCAAGCAGTAGATTGGGCTGACGTGGCCCGGATTTATGGGGAGGGAATTGCTGCCGGGGATGCGACGTTTGAAACGGCCGTCCCCGATTGGCCGAGTTGGGATGAGGGGCATTTGCCTTACGGCCGTCTCATTGCCAGAAATGAAGCGGATGAGATTATCGGCTGGGCAGCGCTGTCGCCGGTGTCCGGGCGCTGCGTGTATGGCGGCGTGGCGGAGGTGTCCGTGTACGTGGCGGCGGCTGCCAGAGGGCGGGGCGTGGGGTATGCGCTGCTCGCCGCGCTGGTGGCTGCTTCGGAGGAGAATGGCATTTGGACGTTACAGGCGGGCATCTTCCCGGAAAATGAGGCCAGTGTGACGATTCACCAGAAGTGCGGCTTTCGCATTGTGGGGCGGCGGGAGCGGTTGGCGCAGCAGTACGGCCGTTGGCGGGACGTGCTGCTTTTGGAACGACGCAGCCAGATTGTCGGCGGATCAAATGAAGATTGAGTATGCCGCTTTGTCTGATCTGGATTATCTGGTACGAAGGGATGGGCATGTTACGGCCGAAATCCTCCGCGCTAAAATCGAGTGGCAAGAGATCATCATCATTCGCCGCGAAGACCAACCCGTTGGCTGGCTGCGCTTCAATTATTTTTGGGATGAACATCCCTTTATGAATATGCTCTGGCTGGATGAGCCGTACCGGGGGCGCGGTTGGGGCCAGGCTTTGGTTGTTTGGTGGGAGGAACAGATGCCAATACGCGGCCATCGTCTCGTCTTCACCTCTACACAATCTGACGAAAATACCCAGCATTTCTACCGCAAACTCGGCTATCAGGATTGCGGCGCGCTGCTCTTACCTGATGAGCCGCTGGAAATTATTCTGATGAAAAATCTGTAGACGCGGCTACTCAAACTGGGCTACGGCCGTTTCCAGTTCCTCAATCTCTGTGCGGCGGCGTTGGATGAGGACCAATAAATCCAGCCGTACATCTTCCCACCAGGGACGGCCGTCTGATTCCAGTTCCCGCGCTTTTTGCCATAGTTTGGTCATATTTTCCTGCCGTAGTTGGCGCCGGCGGCGGATGGCCCGGCGGCGGCGGCGTTGCAATTTGAGGATTTGCTCCCGCAGGCGGCGAATTTCCTTTGTCTCGATTTCTGCCAGTTCGGCTACCATTGCCGGGTCTAACTCGTCAGCCAAATCGCGCAGGGCGTCCAGATTGTTGCTGCTGTAGGCTGCGTTGACGGCCGTCATCATCATCGTCATGTAAGCCCGTTCTACCCCACTTGCCGCCAGGTCCGGGTGAAACTTACGGGCCAATTGCCGGAACAGGCGCTTTTCTGCGGCCCGATCCCGCGCTATGTCATCCAGTTCCGGCAGTATTTCATCTTCCGGTAAATCGTCGTACAGGTCGGCTGGATCACGGCCGTGCCAGAAGGGATCGTCCTCGTCATAAGGGATGCCAAATTCCTGGGCCTGGTGCAGCAGTTGCAGGCGCGTCCATAATGCCTGCTTCTGGCTGCGCAGTTCCAGATATTCATCCAGCAAACGGCCGATTTTCAGGCGGCACTGCATCCGAAAAGCATTAACGGCCGCTTGCAAGTGGGCCAGTTCCGCTTCCGCTTCCAGCAAATCCGCCTGCGCCTGACGTAAATCGGCCTGGAATTGGCGGCGCTGCTGGGCCGGTGTGGCGGGCTGCAAGGCGCGATCCGGGTTCATTTGTTATCCCATCGTGGGGAGTACAACGAATTGGGGAAGGAACGAATGATAAAAATTCGTTCCTTCCCTAAATTCGCTGTTCTCACACTTTATACCCGATTTGCTTGAGGAAATTTTTGCGCCAGGCGATGTCTTCTTCGTCTTCAATCCCTTTCGGTTTGGCGCCATCTATCACGCCCAAAATGCCCCGTCCCTGTTCCGTTTCTGCCAGGATAACCTCAGTGGGGTTGGCGGTGGCGCAGAAGATGTTGCACACTTCCGGTACTTGCTGGACGGTGTTGAGGACGTTGATCGGGTAAGCGCCATCTCCCAAAAAGAGGATGAAGCTGTGCCCTGCGCCGATGGAGGAGGCGTTTTCCCGCGCCAGTTCGATCATTTCGTCGTCTGTGCCCGTCCAGCGGATGAGACATTTGCCGGACGCTTCGCAAAAGGCCAGACCGAATTTGATGCCGGGCACGGCCGTCACCAGCGCCTCATGAATATCATCCACCGTCTTGATAAAATGGGATTGCCCCAAAATAAAATTGGTCATTTCCGGTTTTTCGATTCTAACGGTTGTTAGTTCCATTTGGTTGCTCCTTATGTGTTTTTGTAATTGATACCTGGCAACTGGGTAATTACCCAATTACCAAACTGATTTTCGCTCATCAAAGCGCCAAAGGCCAGCTTCGCGGGCGGCTTGCAGCGCCTGCTCATATTCCTGCCGGGTGATGCGCCGGTTGATTTCCGGGTAACGGCCGTTTGCCACTTTGCCCGCCGGGTAATACTGGACCATGATATTCACAAAGGTGTCCGGTGATAGTTCCTCAGCCAAAAAACGCATGATGGCGGCTGTGCCGGCCACATCACCCGGCATGACCAGATGACGCACCAGCACGCCGCGCCGGGCCAGTCCCCGCTCATCCAGTTTGAGAACGCCCACTTGCCGCTGCATCTCCCGCAACGCTTGCTGGGCTGCTGCCGGATAATCTTTCGCTTTCAGGTAACGCAGCGAGAGCTTTTCGTCCCACATTTTGAAATCCGGCATGTAAATGTCCACAATACCATCCAGCAGGCGCAAACTTTCCAGCGAGTCGTAAGCGGAAGTGTTGTACACCAGCGGCAGGTGCAGCCCGGCTTCTACGGCCAGGGGCAGCGCTTCCAGAATTTGGGGGACGACGTGTTCCGGGGTAACGAAGTTGATGTTGTGGCAGCCCGTTTCCTGGAGTTCCAGCATCATTTCCGCCAGCCGCAGCGGGGTTACTTCCTCTCCGGTTTTGAACTGGCTGATGTCGTAATTCTGGCAAAAGACGCAGCGCAGGTTGCACATGGCGAAGAAGATGGTGCCGCTGCCCTGCCAGCCGCGCAGGCAGTTCTCTTCGCCGAAATGAGGGAAGTAGCTGCTCACCCAGGCGTAACGGCCGAGTTTGCACACGGCCGTCTCCCCTGCCAGCCGGTCTACCCCACAATCCCGCGGGCAGACGTGGCATGATTGTAATTGGGTGACGGCCGTATCCGCCCGCCTTTGCAGTTTGCCCTGGCGGTGCAAGGCCAGATAGGCCGGTGCAAATGCCTGGCTGGGCAGTAAAAATGGTTCTGTCATCGTTCCTTTTGCCATAAAATTCCCCATCTCATTTCCATTATAACGGATAAAGCGGGGCAATTTACAGAATTTACCGCAAAATAGTTTATAATCCCGTTATGACTATAGAAAAAATTGACCGGTACGAAATTAAACGAGAGATGGGCCGGGGTGGGATGGCCACAGTTTACGAAGCACATGATCCCCGCTTCCAGCGTGTTGTGGCTGTCAAGGTGCTGCCCCGCGAATTTTTGCATGATCCGGAATTTCGGGCGCGTTTTGAACGGGAAGCCCGCACGATTGCTCAATTGGAACATCCGGCCATTGTGCCTGTGTATGATTTTGGCGAGGATGACGGCCAGCCTTTTCTGGTGATGCGTCTGATGACCGGCGGCGATTTGTCTGACAGGTTGGCGAATTGGCCGCTGTCTACGGAGGAAACGGCCGTTATCCTGAAACGACTCGGTTCCGCCTTAGATGCCGCCCACAGACAGGGCATTATCCACCGCGATCTGAAACCGGGCAATATCCTCTTCGATCAATATGGCGACGCTTATTTGGCTGATTTTGGTATTGCTCACATTGCCTCTTCCACGCAGGCGCTTACCGCCAGTGGCAGTCTGGTGGGCACACCAACTTATATGAGTCCGGAGCAGGTATATGGCGATAAGGAGTTGGACGGCCGTTCCGACATTTACGCCCTCGGTGTCATCCTTTTCCAGATGCTTACGGGCCATACACCTTATGACGCCGATACGCCCGCCCGCGTGATGATGCAGCATATCATGGACCCCGTGCCGCCTCTCAGTGAGGAACGCCCCGATTTGCCGCCGGAATTTGATGAGATTATCCACAAGGCGATGGCGAAAGAGCGGGAAGAACGTTACCCGACCGGCAAAGACCTTTCGACCGATTTGAGCGTGGCTACCCAAAGTACGCAAAAATCTGATCTTCAGGCGGAATTGACGGCCGTGCAGGCAAATTTACAGCAGGATGCGGGGGATACGGCCGTGGCCGAACCGCCACCAGCCACGCCCCCGCCGCCTCCGCCAGTAACGACGGAATCTGCCACACAGATACCAGAACCCGTGTCTTCTCAGGGTGGGGGTGTGCCTGTTTGGGTATGGGGCCTACTGGCCTTGCTGCTGATTTTCTGCTTGGCGGCTACAGCCGGGGTTGCTTATCTGGCCTTGAATCGTGACGGGGGTGATGAATTGGCAGTGGCGGCGGATACGGCCGTGCCTGAAGACAACGGCCGTCAGGCTGAGATTGCTACCAGAGAAGCGGAGCTGGCTTCGGTTGCCACCATCGAATCGGCTACCATTGTGCCAGCCACAGAGCCGGCAACTGAAGCTGCGGCTACAGTCGAGCCCACCACTGAAGCCGAGGCCGATCTGGCGGCTACCCGTGATAGTGTGGCGGCCACTCGCAGCAGTATTGAAGCCACCAGGGAAGCCAAAGAGGGCACGGCCGACTTTGAAGAAGCCGAATTTGTCCGCTACCTCAATGACGATCTCGACCCCATCTACGGCCCTGTCAGCGACAACATCCCCCACACAAACAGCGATACTATTGACCTGGTCTATGCCGATCCGTCTCCGCAAAACTTTATAGCCAGCACCTTTGTCGGCAGCCCGTACAGTCTGGAAGAAGGCAGTTGGGATTTTGGCTACGTCTTCCGTCAGACCGACGTGGATGACGAAATGCGTCTGGTTATTGTCTCTGATGGTTTTTGGAGTCTGAATGACCGCCTGCCGGAGGAAGATAATCTGCTGCAGGAAGGGGATGTGAGCGATTTGTTGGACACAGACCCTGACGGCTATAACCTGTTTGAATTGATTGCTCTGGACGATACCGGCTACTTTTTCCTCAACGGCGTGTATGTAGTTTGACAATGTTAGATTTAAGGGCTGAGAGCTTTTCTCAGCCGAGATTTACGAGAACGAGTTCGATTATCAAGATGTTTGACAATTAACTCGGCCG
>JAJRTP010000212.1 GCA_024278255.1 Chloroflexota bacterium
AATTAACTTGGGGTTTGGGCGGTTAAAATATTTTGCCCGAACCCCAAGTTAATTCGCCCAAAAGCCACATTTCAAGGTGTTCAGTCGAGTACAAAATTCTGTTGTGCATGATTATGTCAATAGAATTGTCAAAAGTCCAATTCATAACCATAACGGGTTAATTGTGGCGGAGTTAAATCAAATCGCACAAATTCCATAACGCGCATACGGTAATCGTTTGGGAAAAACAATTCACCTTCTACGGTCGCCACATTATTGGCCTGACGGATAACGGCAAGCGTAGATGTTTGGATTATGGAATAATTGTCCTGGAGTGCATAAATAAACAGTTCATAATCTGGCAGAGCTTGTCCAAACATAACTTACGCTGCCACCACCTGAATGACTTTTGAAAGTGAAGGTTGTTTCTCGCGGATATGTTGGACAGCATCTTCATATGCTTGCTGCCGGTCACGCCATACTTCATACAAACCGGCCCACTTTTCAAAATCCAGCACCCAGTCGTCATCCGCCGGTTCTTCCCCGGCGCTGTACGATTCATAAAATGTGTAGGACATAACCCCATACCTGCGTTCAAAACGTTCCAGTTGGTGATTGAGGCGGTGAATGTCCTGAACAATCGCAGAGAGTTCCATTACATTTTCTCCTTTCACCTTTTTCCAATCGTGCCCACTTTCATTCAGTATAGCCAGCGTTTACGGGAGCGTCAACGCAGGTTCATCAAGTAAAAAGCACATTAACCACGCCCATGTGGTCAATCAGTTGCGCAGTAAGGTCGCGCACGGCCGTATCCTCCCCCGTCACATCCACCAAGTTACCATCCGGCTCAATCACCTGTACTTTGCGGAAGCCCATGGCCAACACTTCCCCCAGCGCATCTGCCGGGTTGTGGCCGAACGCTTTGAGAGCGGCCGGATTGTACTCCATCACCATGACAATGCCGGGAGAATGGGCAATGGTCTGGCGCAGGCCGCGCAGGGCACTCAGTTCCGCCCCTTCAATGTCCATTTTGATCACGTCCACCCGCTTGATGCCCTGTTCGGCCAGGTAATCATCGGCGCGGAGAGTTTGCACAGTGAAGGTCTGGTCGGCAAATTGGTCATCCAGGCGGGGAGCTACGTCGCCATCGGTGACGCTGGCTTTTTGCAGGTCCACCATCGCTTCGTCGTAATGCAGGGAACCACTGGCGGACATCATCAAGTAATCATGGAGGACGGCCGTACCCGGGGCATCGGCCAGGGCAGCCTGGACAGTCGTCACGTTGGCAAAGGGCTGTGTGTTGTGGCGCAGGCGATCAAAGGTGCGGGGATGGGGTTCAAAGGCATAGATACGGCCGTTTTCCCCAATCGTGCGGGCATAGCGGCAGGCATAATAACCCACATGCGCCCCCACATCCAGCATCACCATCCCCGGCTGCACCAGCCGATCCAACTGCGCTGTCGTTTCCGGCTCATGCCGTCCCGTCAGCAGTTCCAGCCGAAACCAAAACGGATCATCCGGCATGGTCTGGAAACGTTTCACCTTTTCCAAAGAAGGAATCGTGCCATGCGTCATCAGCCAATGAGTAGCTATATGCGCCGGACGAAATCGTTTAACAGTTTTACGGTATAAATTCAGACTAATATCAGATAAGCTCATAACCTAAATTATCCCATTCAACCAAATATACGCCACCCTCGTAAAATGAGCGAATCTTTCCTTGTTAGCTCAGTTGATTTCAGTATAATACATTCATTAGTCCGATGAATAACAATATAGTTTTTAAGGAAGGGTAACTATGTACGGCGAAAACAATACGTGGGTTGTCATTATTTACGAAGATGAAGATACAGCCGACAAAGCATTACACACACTGAAATCGGTGGAAAAGCACGGCATGATTGATTTTGAAGATACAGTAATCGTGCGCAAAGACCCTGACGGCAAAGTTCATGTGGAAAATGCGGTTGACCGGTCTACCAAGGTAGGGGCAGCCGGCGGCGGTTTGATTGGGTTATTGGTGGGCTTTATGTTTGGCGGCCCCATTGGCATGATGCTTTTAGGCGGACTGGGTGGCGCTTTAGTCGGCAAACTTACCAAAAGTGGTGTAGACAAAAAATTCATTCAGGATGTCAGCGACCACCTCCAGCCAGGCAACTCGGCCTTGTTCATGGTGATACGCGCCGCCCGCGTCGATGTCGTTTTAGCCGGTCTGCGTGAATATCCGGGCACTGTTTTCCAAACGTCCTTACCGCCCGACCTGGAAGATCAACTACAAAAAGAATTGGATACGCATAAAAACGAACCAGCGGAATAAAGCCTGGCTTTTGTTTTATTAAGCTCTGCTTTTGGAATAAGAATATGGCAGGCAGGAATCGCATAAGATTTCTGCCTGTTTTTATTTCCCCTGCATTGACCGTAAATAGCTCCCCAATTTACTCTGAGTTATCTATATCCGAAATAATACCACTGATAATTTCCACGGTTTTATCCAGATATGATTGGCCGTTGGGCAAAGTAGCTTTGTGGTCAAAATAATCATGGCGGCCAGTATGCACCATTGGCCCCGGCACAATCACGCTCATTTTGCCATTACGTTTGGCCTGATTCCAAGCCGTGTACTTGAGGAAGGGCCAGCGTCCCGGATACAGAATTTCCCCGACTTTGGGGAATTTGTCTTTTGTGCCATTCAAATGATAAAGGTGTTCCACGTATAAAATTCCCGGATCGTCAGCCATCACCCCGCCAATGGAAATAACGTAGATAGGAGCCTCAAACGCTTCATGCAGGTAACGGGCCGTACCGATGGCGATCTGCCCGCCTCCGCTCCAGCCCATGACGGAAATGGGGATGCCGCTGCCGGGCACGTAACCCTGGCGCAGCAAACTTTCGCCAATCTCTTTGGCCACGCCTACGTTATACATCGGGCCGTAGCGCGGATCGCCGGAAACGGCTACTTGCAGCAGATTGCGCACAAATATCAGCCCGGAGAGAATGAGTCCGCTCTTTTTCATGCGGCTGTTGTGGATTTTTTGCCAGAGCCAGCTTAGCTGGCGTTCTCCGTTCAATGGATTATTGGTAACGGAAAAAGGAAATACATCATGGATGATAACCAGATGGGGCAGCTGTTCCTGCAAGTCGTTCAGGAAATGACGTTCACGGGAGGAGATGTCTGCGGCAGAAATACCGCCAATAGCGGTCAGGTAAACTGCATAATGGGTGGCTTTTTCGGTCCGAGTCTGATCAGGTGGAGAAGTGAGAACAATTTCTTTATCAGCCTCATGGTTCCAGCCAGCCCACCAGTTTAAGGTTTCCAGGGGAGAAAGTAAAGCCATGATGAAGATGAGGAGCAAACCTAACAAGGCCAGGTAAAAGAGAGGGGTGATAACCAGGTCTATCACGCTTCATCCTCCCCGGATACGGCCGTATCCCCCCGCATCTCATTGGCCGCCTCATGGATTTCTGACACGTATTCTTCCACCAAATCCTGCGTAGACGTCTGTTTTTTCGTACCTGTAGAAAAGCGCCAGTACCATTCCTGCACCCGCACCCAAAGAGGCAAGCTGGACAGCAAATACAAAGAGACCCAACCCAATATCCCGGCCAGCACCACACCGCCCAAATTTTCCGGGTAAAAAGCCAGACTGCCGGTTAACATGGCCAGCAACACCCAAACGCGCAAAATATCGTCAATAATCCGCCCCAGATACGGCAGCAGAATCAAAAAACCAAAGACAAGCGGCGCATAACTCAATGCCACACCCGTCCAGACGTCAATCAGCAGCCAAGTATTGCTGGTCAGCCAGTTCACCAGCAGCCAGATAGCTATAGCCCACAAAAAGGCAGAAACCACCACCGAAATGGCAAACATGACCAGGCTAAACAGGAAGCGGCGCAGCTTAACACGGTTGGCAAACAACACCACGCTTTGCCCTAACGTACTGGAAAGCCCGGCCAGAAACAAAATAAAAACGGCAAATCTCGTACCATACGGATGGGCCATAACCACGCGGTACACTTCAGGGTCCAACTGCAAAACGCCGCCAATCACATGGAAAAGCGCAGAAATAATACTGCCCAGTGAGTTTAGATCGAAGTCGTACATTGGAGAATTGGAGATTAGAGATTAGAGATTGGGCTAATCTCCAATCTCTAGTTCCCAATCGCTTGCCTCAAAAACAGATTGTAACAAATCCTGCCGTTCTTCGGGCGTCATCTGGCGCAAACGGCCGTAATCCACATTCAGCCCCGTCCACAAATCCACATTCAGGAGACGGCCGTCGTAAAACAAATACGTATCAATAAACGTCTGGCGCGTCGGCAGCGACCACATCTGGTCGGCCAGCAAATTGCCGATGCCGTAATGAATAAAACTGTCATAGGCAAAAGAAAAACCCTGAGGATGATGCCCCTGGCTGCCACTGACCACGGTGGCCCCCGCCTGCGCCAATGCCTGAAAATCGTACCGCTGCTGGCTGCCCACGCCGTACTGGTAATCTTCCAGATATTGCAACGTGGCGATGACCAGATAGCCGTCTTCCCTTAGCTGCCGGATTTGGGCCAGAAATTCACTGTAATCGCCGCAGGGCAGCGCGCCGGGGCGGTCTGGTTTGGCCCAGACATACTCCGGGCCGATGGGATTGCAGCCGACAAAAGCGATGCGGTTGCTGTTGTGTTCCAGGGTCAACGGCCGTTGTGCTGCCGCCAGATTCCGCCCCCCGCCAAAGGTCATCAAGCCCGCCTCTTCGTACAAATCAATGGTGAAATTCAACGCATCCAGCCCCCAATCCGCCAGATGATTACCCGTCATCTCCATCACGTCAATGCCCATCCACTTGACCAGTTCAAAATACTCCGCCCGGTTGCACACATTTTCGCTGTTGTTCGGGTCCGGCAGGGGGCAGTCCGGGGCAAAGGGGTCTTCGTCGCTCATGTGGGCGATGTCTACCGCTTGCAGGACGGGGCCGCTCTCTTCCGCCACGTAGGTAATGCCATATTTTTCCATGCGGTCAGCCACCGCGCGGCGCATTCCCGCCGGGCCAGTCATAGCTACCGTGGTGATTTTGGCCGCATCCCGATTGGTCACCGGGCCATCCCAGACGGCCGTATCAGACCCATTACCAGTCAGCCCAATGGAAACGGTGAGGGGATAGTCCGCCGGGTCAAAAGCCACGTCAATGGGAGCCGCACCGTCTACACGCAATACTTTTAGCTGCGGCGTCAATTGGTCAAAAGGGAGGATGGTCAGAGCGGGTGAGTAAAAATCTTCCTGCGCGGCCCACAAACTATCTGCCAGTTCTGCGGCGGGAACGATCCCGTTAGCCTGAGCCGGTGCGCCCCACAAAACGGTCAGTACCGCATCAGTTTCGGCATCCAGCGTTAGCTCGCCATTATCCCAGGCCGTTTGCAGCGCTTCCAAACTGATCTCGTCCGGGATGGTGGCGAAGGGGGCGGCGACAGCGTACACCCATTCGGCAATGGGTTCGCCCTGATTGATTTGCAGAGTCAGGTCAGGATGTTCGTTTTCCCAGACGGCATCGGGTTGGGCAGCCGTCCAGTTTTGAGCAGCTTCAACGAGGGTGGCGGGCACGGCCGTATCTGCGCCAATACGCAGAGGCGCCGGAGTAGGTGATGGGGTGGGACTAGGT
>JAJRTP010000213.1 GCA_024278255.1 Chloroflexota bacterium
CCCTCAATAATATCTCCCAGATTTACGATGCGCGCGGCGATTATGAGACCGCCCTGGCCTACCTGGAGCGCTCCCTGCAAATCAGCCAGGAAATCGGCGACAAATCCGGCGAAGGCACCACCCTCAATAATATGGCCACGACTGCTTATGCGCGCGGCGATTATGAGACCGCCCTGGCCTACCTGGAGCGCTCCCTGCAAATCCGCCAGGAAATCGGCGACAAATCCGGCGAAGGCGCCACCCTCAATAATATCTCCCAGATTTACGATGCGCGCGGCGATTATGAGACCGCCCTGGCCTACCTGGAGCGCTCCCTGCAAATCAGCCAGGAAATCGGCGACGCCGCCGGATTGTGCGCTACTTTATTTAATATGGGGCATATATACATGGAACATGAGCAGATGGGTAAGGCGGTGTCGGCCTGGGTAACAGTGTACCAAATTGCCAGCCAAATCAACCTGGCCCAGGCGCTGCAGGCGCTGGAAAGTCTGGCGGGTCAGTTGGGTTTAGAAGGCGGGTTGGCCGGCTGGGGCGCATTGGCCCAACAAACGGGATCATCCGCACCGGATTGATACAATTTGCGGCCCAGAGAAAGCTGCTTGCGCTGCTTTACTTGACTTTCCCCTTCTTGACTTTGTACCCCGCCTTCGTCCAGGCGCGCATACCGCCTTTGAGGTTAACGGCCGTATACCCCGCCGCCAGCAGTTGTTTAGCCGCCCGTTTACTCCGGTTTCCAGAGCGGCACACGCAGATGACTTCCCGATTTTTGGGCAGCTTCCGCATACGGTCGGGCAAATCGTGCAGTGGTATCAACGTCGCTCCCGGAATGTGCCCCTCCCGGTATTCCGACGTTGTGCGCACATCCAATAAAAACGGCTTTGGTTTCTCTTTTAACTTTTCCTGGGCTTCCGTTACGGAAATAGCGGGAACACCGGCAAATAGCCTTTTGAAAAAACTCATGTATCACCAGCCGCAGCCAGATCCTTTTGCGCAAACACATCTTCGGCTTTCTCCCCGGCCATCATCAGCCCCAACTGCTGCACCGTCACCTGGTCACTGTCCACAATGCCCATGATTTCCCCGCCAAACAACACCATAATGCGGTCAGACATAGCCATCACCTCATCCAGGTCTTCCGAAATGAGCAGCGTGGCCAGCCCTTCTGAGCGCTGTTTGAGCAATTGAGCGTGAATGTATTCCGTGGCCCCAATGTCCACGCCGCGCGTTGGCTGGGCGGCAATGAGAAAACGGGGCTGCCGGTCCAGTTCGCGGGCCAGAATGAGCTTTTGGATGTTGCCGCCGGACAGATTTTTTACGGCCGTATCCTTACTCGGCGTCTTGATGTCAAATTCCCGAATCATCTCATCCGCGTGGCTGTCAATCGTCCCGAAGTTGAGGAATATGCCCTTGCTGTAGGGCGGAAATTGATGGTCTTGCAGCACTAGGTTTTCCGCCACGTTAAAGTTTTTAATAACGCCGTCGTGCATGCGCTCTTCCGGGATGTAGGAAAGGCCGGCTTCGAACATTTGCGAAGGGGACAGGTTGGTCACGTCACGGCCGTCCATCTCTACCCGGCCTTCGCTGACAGGCTGCAAACCGGCGATTGCTTCCGCCAAAGCCCGCTGCCCGTTACCGGACACACCGGCCACACCCAAAATCTCCCCACTGCGCACCGCAAAGCTGATGTGGCGCAAAATCGGCTGCTCCCGATCATTGACCGCATTCACATCTTCCAGTTTCAGCCGCACTTCGCCCACGGGCATCGGTACCCGGTGCCGTTCCATCAAGACTTCCCGGCCTACCATCATGTTGGCCAGTTCATTCTTGGTTACGTCAGCCGTCAGAACGTCGCCTACGACACGGCCGTCGCGCAGCACTGTCACCCTGTCCGTCAGGGCAAAAATCTCATCCAGCTTGTGCGAGATGAAGATGAGGGCATGCCCTTCGGCGGCCATATTGCGGAATATCTTGAAGATTTCGTCTACTTCCTGGGGAGTGAGTACGGCCGTGGGTTCATCCAGAATCAACAGCGCCGCTCCCCGGTACAACGCCTTAATAATCTCCACCCGCTGCCGTTCCCCCACGGACAAACGGTTGATGATGGCCTCAGGATCGACGTACAAACCATACTTATCCGCCAAATCCCGAATCCGGGCTGTCACCACATCCAAATCCAGCACAAAACCTTTCCCTTTGCTCGATTTCAAGCCCAGGGCCACATTTTGGGCCACCGTTAAGTTATCCACCAGCATAAAATGCTGATGAATCATACCAATACCTTGTTCAATAGCATCTGTAGGCGAATGAATATTGGCCACCTGGCCATTAAGCAAAATCTCCCCTTCCTCCGGCTGGTACAGGCCGTACAAAACCTTCATCAAGGTACTTTTGCCCGCCCCGTTTTCCCCCAACAGCGCGTGGATTTCACCGGCATTCACATCAAAATTGACGTGATCATTCGCCAGCACACCAGGAAAACGCTTCACAATGTCCCGCATCTGCATAGACTCAATGCGCGGTAAACCAGAAGGAAGGAGATTGGCATCATTCGTCATATTTCAGAATCCTGAAAATATCAACCATGCGTAATGAAGCAAAATGTGTGGATTATGAACAAATACCGTTCACAATCCACACATCAACATTCAGATCAATTTCTAATTGCGCGGTTCAGCGACAATTTCGATACTGCCATCAATGATACCAGCTTCAGCCGCTTGAGCCGCCGCTACAGCATCCTCTGGCAGGCTATCAGCATAAATCATCTTCTGCCCGCCATTTTCCAACGTGAGCTGCAAGACCTTGCCGCCATATTCACCTGCCTGGAGCGATGTAATCATTTCCAGAAGCGTAGGCTGCCAGTCATAGAGAACTGTAGCCACCACCGTGTCGGGAGCCAACGGCGTTTGATCCGCCTGCACGCCCAACCAGGGAATACCCGCATCTTTAGCTACGCCAATAGCGCCCACAACCTGCTGGGCTGATCCGGTCAACACATCTGCGCCCGCCGCGATGTGCGTATTGGCCGCTTCGGCCGCCAGCGCTGTATCACCAAAGGAGCCTGTGAAAGAGACATTAACTTGGACCTCAGGATCCGCGTCCTTAACCCCAGCCACGAAGCCGTCTACATGCAGTTTGGCATCACCGGCATCAACCGGGCCAATAACCCCAATAATTCCAGATTCAGTCAGATGGGCTGCCAGAACACCGCTGACATAGCCTCCCTGTTCCAAGCGCGGTTCATAGGCGAAAACGTTAGTCACACCCTCAGATTCGCCCGTATCTGTCGTAGTACCCCAGGCAAAACTGGTTTCGGGAAAGTCCGGCGCCAATTCAAAGAGAGACGAGCCATACTGCGCCCCATGGGCAATGACCAGATCATAACCATCAGCCGCATAGTCACGAATGGCCGCCGCCGCGTCGGTCACGTTAAACATGTTTTCCGTGAAGGCGATTTCGATAACGTCTTCCCCGTAAAAATCTTGTAATTCCACCAGGGAATCATAGAGGGATTGGCTCCAGGCCAGGTCTGTCGTCGTGCTGGGCATGACGATGGCTACCCGCACAGGCTCAATGTCCGGCATCTCTGCTGCGCCGTCACCTTCCTCCATCTGCTCTTCACCAGCCATAGCGGCAATCACGTCTATACTGCCGGCCACAATGCCGGCTTCTGCTTCTTGCGCCGCAGCCACGGCGTCAGCCGGAGCATTATCCCGATAATCCATGATCAGGCCGCCATTATCCAGCGTCAGGGCATAAGCAGTGCCACCCAATTCGCCAGCCTGATGTTTGGCGATGATGTCCAGCAAGACGCCATCCCATTTGTAAAGCTGAGACCCGACTACAATATCGGGGGCCAGCGAGCTTTGGTCGGACTGGGTGCCAATCCAGGGGATGCCCTGCTCTTTGGCTACCCCAATCGCGCCCACCACCTGCTGGGCGGAACCGGTCAGCACGTCCGCACCGGCTTGAATGTGGGTGTTGGCTGCTTCGGCTGCTAACGCCGTGTCACCAAAAGAACCGGTGTAGGAGACGTTGACGGTAACATCCGGGTTGGCTGCTTTGGCGCCAGCCACAAAACCATCAATATACAGTTTGGCATCGCCGGCCTCAACCGGGCCAACCACACCAAGCACACCGGATTCGGACATATTGGCCGCTAACACACCACCAACGTAGCCACCCTGCTCGGCGCGAGCTTCATAGGCAAAAACATTGTCCAGGCCCGCATCTTTACCTGTATCGGTCGCCGTGCCCCAGGCAAAGCTGGTTTCCGGGAAATCGGGGGCAATCTCAAAGAGCGAAGTGCCATACTGTGTACCGTGGGCAATGACAATGTCATACCCGTCGGCAGCATAGTCGCGGATAGCCGCAGCCGCATCAGTCACGTTGAACATATTCTCGGTGAAAGCAATCTCCACCACATCTTCACCACCGGCATCTTCCTGGATGCGCACCAGGGCATCGTAGATAGCCTGGCTCCAGGCCAGGTCCGTGACGGTGCTGGGCATAACGATGGCGATCCGGATCGATTCGATACCAGACGCATCCCCTTCGGCCGGAACACTTTCACTTTCAGCCGGTGCTTCTGTGGGTTCGGGTTCGGCCGGCGCTTCCGTGGGTTCTGCTTTGGGCGGCGCTTCAGTCGGTTCGGCGGCTTCCGGCGTACTGCCGGAACCACCACAAGCCGCTAACAACAAGCCTAAAACAACCAATAAGACGATTAACCAGTTACGTTTTTTCATGTTTCTCCTCCGATAGGAATAATTTGTCATCGGGGAATAACCCCATGACTGATACTTTAATTTTCGCCGCGGGTAAACGGCCTAGTCAAGGCGGCCGGCTGGGCTGCCCGACGAATAGGCAGCGCCAGGGCCAGAATTGTCATTAAGTAAGGCAGCATCACTGCCACGTCCGACGGGATATTGAGACCCAATACCTGGGCCCACAATTGCAAGGCATTGACTGTGCTGAACAACAAAGCCCCCACCAATACACCCCATGGCGACCAGCCGCCAAAATAAACCAGGGCCACGGCAATAAAGCCCAGGCCGTTGGTCATGTTTTCCTGAAAGATGTTGAGCAAAGAAATAGACAGGGACGCCCCGGCAATACCGGCCATCAACCCGCCAAAGGTGACAGTCATGTAGCGGGTGCGGTCCACGCTGACACCCAGAGAGTCGGCCGCTTCCGGGTTTTGGCCGACAGCCTTGATTTTCAGGCCGATGGTCGTGCGGCCTAACACCCAGGCAGATATGGGAACCAGGGCATAGGCAATGTAGGTCATAACGCTGTGGCTGAAAACGATGTCACCGGCAATGGGAACCTGGCTGAGGCAGAAGGAAGAATCAATGCCCACAGAAGACAAACAAAAATTGAGCGGGGCAAAACCGCTGACGCCTTCTACTGTACCCAACATGGTTTTGAAGAGCAGGCTGGAAGCACCCAAACCGAAGAGATAAAGACCAATACCGCTGATACCTTGTTCGGCCTTCAGGGTCACGCTGATAAAGGCCATAAGCAGCCCCATCAGGGCGCCAACAACCATCGCCGCCAGAAAGCCTAACCAGGGATTGCCGGTCTGAAAAGTGGCAAAGAAGCCGAAAAAAGCGCCCAACAGCATGATACCTTCGACGCCCAGATTCAACACACCGGAACGCTGGCCGAACATTTCGCCCAGAGAGGCATATAGATACGGTGTGGCCAAACGAATGCCGGAATGGAGGATGCCCAAAACGATTGCCAGAATGGTCAGGTTTTCGTTCATGTGGCCGCCTCCGCGGGAGGTATGTTAGATGGTGGCGGGTCGGGATCAGCCGGGCTGGCGGGTTCTTCCACGGAAACACGCCGGGTAGCCCGTCGTTTTACCCAAATATCGGCGCTGACGACGAAGAGAACGACGAGACCCAGGATGACGGTGATGAGCACCTGGGGAATCTGCATGGCGCGCTGCATTTTGTCGCCACCTACCAGCAGGCCGCCAAAGAGAATGGCGGAAGGAATGATGCCCAGAGGGTTGAGGAAGCCAAACAAGGCGACCACGATACCGGAGAAACCATAGCCGGCGGATACGGCCGTAGGCTCAAACATGCGGTGGTGCAGTCCCAAAATTTCAATGGCTCCGGCCAATCCGGCAAACACACCGCCCAACGTAATGGAAAGGACAATATACCGCTTCACATTGATACCAGCATAGCGGGAAGCAGCTTTATTCTCTCCTACAGTGCGAATGCGGAAGCCGATAGTGGTGCGCCAGAGTAAAACGTAAACAAGAATAGCCAGAACAATGGCAATGATCAGGCCGGAATGCAGCCGGGTCGGTTCCACAAAGAGACCGTATAGTTCGGCCGTAAAGCCAGTCAGCCCCAACTCTTCGGCTGTTTTGGTAAAGCCCAGGGCTTTCGCCATATCGGTAAAACGGGGCAGATCAGCGCTGCGGGCCAGGCGGGCTGATTGGGGAATGTTCGTACCGGCTTCCAGTTCCGCCGGGTCAATCATCGGGCCGCGCAGGAGGAAAAAGGCAATCTGAATGGCAATCTGATTCATCATAATCGTACTGAGAATCTCGTTGACGCCCAGATACGCTTTGAGCAAACCGGGAACGGCCGCCCACAAGCCACCCATCATAGCACCGCCCAACATGCCGATGATGATGACCAGCCAGCCAGGCAACGTGTCGCCCAACTGCAAACCCAGCCAGGTAGTGAGCAGCGCCCCCATGATAAGCTGTCCTTCCGCACCAATGTTAATGACACCGCCACGAAAAGCAATAGCCACACCCAAAGCCACCAACAAGAGGGGGATGGCTTTGACCAACGTATCGGCCATACCATTTTTATTGGTAAAAGCGCCGCTGAACATGGCTGAATACGCTTCAAGGGGATTGGCATCCTGGAAGAGCAGGATAACCGCCCCCACGGCCAAAGCCGCAAGCACAGCCAGAATGGGGATGAATAAATCGATCAGTTTATAAATATCAAACTTTTTTTGCACCTGCTTTCTCTTCTCTCCGTGGTCTTATGGTCAAATGGGTAAACAGGTTTCTCGACAATTCAGAGCATTATACGCATAAGGGGGAATATGGCAACGATTTGATGCAAAACATGACATTCATCAGTATAATGGGAGCCATCCTTTTTAGAGCCACCCTGGATTCGTGGGTATGTCTGGGCAAGCGTGCCGGGCGAGGCGTGAAACAGTTCCCCTGATTTCGCGTCTGCTTGCTCTCCAAATGTAACCCGATTTTGTAAATCGGATGGCGATTTGCAAAATCGCCCTACACTTTTAAGGAGTCCATTATGAAATTTTTCTTAAACGGTCAGGAAACAGTGTTTGACGGCGATCCCGATTTACCTCTGCTGACGTATTTACGCGAGGAAATGGGTATCATTTCGCCGAAAAACGGCTGTGCGCCCCAGGCAGCTTGCGGCTCGTGCGTAGTAGATTTGAACGGCAAGGCCGTCCTCTCCTGCGTAACGCCGATGAAGAAAGCGGCAGAAGGGGTAGTGACAACCACGGAAGGTCTGGGTGAATACCGGCAAAAAGTTTACGCCAACGCCTTTGTGGAAAAGGGCGGCGTACAGTGCGGCTTCTGCATCCCCGGTATTGTCATGCAGTCCAATGCCCTCATCAACAAAAACCCGGAACCGACGCGAGCCGACGTGGAGAAGGCGCTGACGCCCAATTTGTGCCGCTGCACAGGGTACAAGAAGATCGTAGATTCGGTATTGTACGCGGCAGACGCAATTCGTAAGGAAGAAGAGATACCGGAACCAAAGAGCGACGGCCGTATTGGAAGCCGCCAACCCAAATATCACGCCCAAAAACTGGTGCTGGGCCAGCATAAATTTGTAGACGACATCCATTTGGACGGCATGGTCTATGGCGCGCTGCGCTTCAGCGACCATCCCCGCGCTCAGGTTTTGCGGATTGATACCAGTGCGGCTGAGGCACTGCCCGGTGTTGTTCGTGTTTTTACGGCCGTAGACGTACCCGGCAACCGCACCATCGGACTCATCCGGCAAGATTGGCCGCTGTTGGTGGCAGAAGGGGAAACCACCCGCTACGTAGGCGATGTGCTGGCCCAGGTGGTCGCCGAAACGGAGGAGATTGCCCGGCAGGCCGCCGCACTCATCCAGGTGGAATACGACGTACTGGAACCGGTAACAGACATGCACAAAGCCATGCAACCGGACGCACCGGCTATCCACGAAGGGGGCAATATCCTGGCGAAGACCGTCACCAGCCGGGGAGATGTAGCCGAAGCGCGGGCCAAATCCGCCTACATTGCCCAGGGCGAGTTTGATACACAGCGCATTGAACATGGCTACATGGAACCGGAAGCGTGCGTGGCTTATCCGGCCGGCGATGGCGTAGAGGTGTTGTCTCAAGGCCAGGGCGTCTATGAAGATCGGGAGCAAATTGCCAAACTGCTGGGGCTGCCTAAAGAGCAGGTGCGCGTGATTTTGGTGCCCAATGGGGGCGGTTTTGGCGGCAAGGAAGATTTGACGGTGCAGGGGCACGCGGCGCTGGCAGCCTGGCTGCTGGGCATACCGGTCAAAGTGCGCCTGACGCGGGATGAATCCATACTAATGCACCCCAAACGGCATCCTATCTGGATGAATTATGAAGTCGGCTGTGATGCAAACGGGATGTTGACGTTTGTGAAGGTGCAATTTGTGGGAGATACGGGGGCGTATGCTTCGGTAGGAATGAAAGTGCTGGAACGCTCGGCAGGGCACGCCACGGGTGCGTATTCGGTACCGGTGACAGATGTGGAGGCTACGGCCGTATACACCAACAACATCCCCTGCGGTGCGATGCGCGGCTTTGGCGTCAACCAGGCCATCTTCGGCCTGGAAAGCCTGATTGACGATTTGTGCGAGCAGGGCGACTTCGACCGCTGGCAGTTCCGCTACGACAATGCCCTGCAGGACGGCGACATGACAGCAACCGGACAGGTGATTGAAGCCGGAGCCGGGGCGCGGGAAACGCTGCTGGCCGTCAAAGACCAGTTCTATGCGGCCAAATATGCCGGGCTGGCCTGCGGCCTGAAAAACACGGGCATTGGCAATGGGATGCCGGACGCTTCCAAAGTGCGTATCATCATCGCCGCGCCGGACAGGGTGATTATTGATCACGGCTGGACGGAGATGGGGCAAGGCGTTCATACGATGGCCCTGCAAACTTTGTGCAATGAAACAGGCATTGACCCCTCTATCGTGGAAGTGCGGGTAGACACGGCATCGGAACAGGAAGCGGGCATGACGACGGCGTCGCGGGCCACTTCGCTGGTAGGGAACGCCACCATTGACGCCTGCAAGGGATTAAAAGCTGATCTGGAAATGTCCCCGCTGGCCGATCTGGTGGGTAATGAGTACGAAGGGGAATGGGTGGTGGACTGGACAACGAAACCGGGCGCGATGGTAGAGAAAGTGTACACCCATTACTCCTACAGCTACGCCACGCAGTTGGTGACGCTGGACGAAAATGGTCAGATTGAAAAGATTACGGCCGCCCACGACGCGGGTAAAATTTTCAATCCGACGCTGTTTGAAGGGCAATTGGAAGGTTCGCTGCACATGGGGCTAGGGTATGCGATTAGTGAAAATATGCCAATGGCAAACGGCCGTCCCGTGTCCACCCGCCTGCGTAAAATGGGTATCCTCCGGGCCAAAGAGATGCCGGAAATGGAGATCATCGGCGTGGAAGTGCCGGACCCGTATGGGCCGTATGGGGCCAAAGGGGTGGGCGAAATCGGGCTGGTTCCCACGGCCGGGGCCGTCGCCAACGCCCTCTACCAGTTTGACGGTATCCGCCGCACCAAACTACCCATGCAGATGCCGAAAAAGAAACGAGTAGTGAAACAGACAAATGGAAAAGGATAAGAACTCAGACAGCGCAACTCAAATATCAAGGGCTGAATTATCCAGTCTTCAAGAAACAGTCTATTTGCTACGCTCCCCCAAAAATGCAGAGCGACTCTTGACTGCACTGGAACGGGTGCAAGCGGGTGAAGGCAAACCTCAAACCGTGGATGAGTTGCGGCGCGAACTTCAAGATTGGTTCAATCTGGCAGATTGAACCAATCTGAAAGTCAGCCAACAATGCTGTATTCGTACTGGCCGCGCACCGGATCGTTTTCAGCGAAACGGCCGTACCGGAACATTCTCGCCTCAAATAACGGATCGCTCACGTCTGTGACCAGATCAGCCAGCATCAGCCCGACAGCCGGGCCGAGTTTGAAACCGTGCCCGCTGAAGCCGCTGCACGTATACAGCCCGCTGCCCGGCAGCAGTTCATCCACAACGGGGTGCCAGTCCGGGGTGATGGCGTAGAGGGAAGCGTAGCCGCCCATGCTTTGACTGTAGGCCATGGCCGGCCAACGGGCCATCAGCCGTTCTCCCGATTCCAG
>JAJRTP010000019.1 GCA_024278255.1 Chloroflexota bacterium
AAAAGAACTCACCACGGAGTAACGCGGATAATAAATCTGTGTCAATCCTTCTCATCCATCAAAATCCGTGGTTCTCCAAATCCAACTCTTCCAAAAAATCAATCACCGCATCATTAAACGCATCCGGCTGCTCCAGATTGGGCATGTGTCCCGCATCTTCCAGAATAACCAGCTTACAGTCAGAAATGGCGGCAGCCATCTCCTCCGCTTCACTGACCGGTACAATCTGGTCGTCTGCGCCGTGGATGATGAGAACGGGGACGTCAATTTCCGGTAGCGTGGGGCGGGAATCGGGCCGGTCCCGCATCGCTTGCAGCGCACCGATGACGCCTTCCGGTGAGGCAGTTTCCATCAGATCGCGTACAAAATCCACTAACTCCGGGTCTGCTTCGTAAGTTTGGGGGGCAAAGAGAACGTCGAGCATGGGTTGGATTACGGCCGTAACCCCCCGCCGTCGCACCAAATCAATCATCTTATCCCGATTTTCCTTCCCTACGGCCGTATCCGGGGCCGCCCGTGTCGCCGTCAAAATCAAGCCGCCAATATGGTCCTTATAATTTCGGTAAAACTCAAAAGCCACATACCCCCCCATCGAGTGCCCCCCAATCACAAACGGCGTCAGCACACTCAAATGCCCCAGCAAATCAGCGCAGTCATCTGCCAGCAAAGCCATGCTGTACGGCCCCGCCACCGCCTCCGACTGGCCAAAGCCGCGCAGGTCCGGGGCAATCACCCGGGCAAAATTCCCCAAATCCTCCATCTGTTCCAGCCACATGCTGCCATTCAGAGGGAAGCCATGAATCAATTGCAGCGCCGGGATGTCACAGGAATCCTGGTAAGCCATCATAAAATCCAGATCGTCGTGGTTGTGTTCGTTCATAACTCTTTCCTTGCAACTGTAAGGCGATTTGGCAAATCGTCCAACAATTATTCTTCCGCAAAAGTGAATAGTTCGCCAATAGAGCGACGCAAATAGTTCAAACGGATGGCATCGGCAAACAAGTGGCCGACGGGCAAAATGGTCATTGTGGGTAAAACCTTTTCCGGCGGCAGGGCCACTGTATTTGTCGTGATTATCTCGGTGATTTGCGGGATGGCTTTCAGCCGCTCAATAGCCGGCCCTAGAAACAGGCCGTGCGTACAAACCATGGTGATGCGCTGGATGCCGTTTTCCACCAACACTTCGCTTAACTCCGTCACCGATCCGGCCGTAGCAATCTCGTCGTCGTACACAATGGCGTGGGCAAAGCCGCGAATCTGGCGGCCAATCATCCCGCCAATCCGCACCTCCGTATCCGATACCCGCTCCTTATCTGCGGAAGCGATGGATAAACCCAGAGACCGGGCAAAACGCACGGCCGATTTCGCCTGACCCATATCCGGGGCCACCACCAAATCCCGTTTGGCGTCCAGCCCTTTGGCTTTCAGATACGCTTCAAACTCCATACGCGCCGTCAGCGGGTCCGTCGGGACGCCGAAAAAGCCGTGTACCTGGGGGGAATGGAGCGTCATGGTCATCACGTGAGTGGCGCCGGCCGTTTGCAGCAAATCGGCCACCAGACGGGCGGTGATGGAGATGCGCGGCGCGTCCTTCTTGTCGGAACGGGCGTAGGAGAAGTAGGGGATGATGGCGTGGACTTCTCTGGCGGCAGCGCTTTTGGCAATGTCCAGCATCATCAGCAGCTCCAGCAAATGGTCGCTGACCGGCGGGGTGAGGGATTGGACAATGTACACTTTACGGCCGCGCACGCTATCCCCCAATTGCACAAAAAGATTGTCATTACTAAAACGAGAGAAATGGGTAGACGACAAAGGTACGTTTAGTGTCCGGGCAATATCTTCGGCCAATTGGGGATTGGAACGGCCGCTGAAAAAACGCACGTCATCAGGATCAAATTGCTTGTCCATAATTTTTACCTTTATTGTTCAGACCATAGAAAGGACATGCCACAGATAAAAATAAAACTATCTGAGGTCTCTCCTGCCTGTAATCATTCATTAAATTGGGTAGGAGCGTGTAAAGCCTGCGCCAATCGCCTTTTGTATTCGGCCGCCGGAATTTCAATAGCGCCAAACTGACGTAAATGCTCTGTCATAAACTGGATGTCCAGGAGCAAAAAATGACGGCAGCGTAAATGCTCCACCAGATAAACCAACGCCACTTTGCTGCTGTCCCGCGCCCGGCTAAACATACTCTCTCCGGCAAAAAGGCCGCCCAGGGAAACGCCATACAGACCGCCAACCAGTTGCCCATCCTGCCAGGCTTCCACGCTGTGGGCGTACCCGGCCCGGTACAGATGGGTGTAAGCAATGATGAACTCGTCACTGATCCAGGTATCTTCCCGGCCGGGTTGGGGCTGAGCGCAGGCTTGCATAACGGCCGTAAACGCCGTATCCACCCGAATTTCATACTTCCCCTGCCGGATAACACGGGCCAATGATGGGGAAACATGGAAACGATCATCCAGCGGAATGATAGCGCGAGGATCGGGATCATACCAGTAGATTTCCCCATCCTCGTGGGCCATCGGGAAGACGCCCTGACTGTACGCTGAAAGCAACAGTTGGGGCGAAAGAACGTAATCAGA
>JAJRTP010000214.1 GCA_024278255.1 Chloroflexota bacterium
CGCACGCCGAAGAGAATAATTTGTTTAAACTGTTCATAATCCCCATCCGGGAAACGGTAGACGCGCACCTGGTCATAATGGGAGACAATGTATTTGGCCGCTTTCCGCATTTTGAGAATGTGGCGGGGGACAACGTAGACGAGCAGGCCGCCCGGTTGTAACCACGGACGGGTTTTCCAGAGGAATTGGTATTCTAAACGTTTGTCTTCGCTGTCCCAATCGTAGGGTGGGTTCAGGTAGAGCAGGTTGTAACCATTCTTGGAGGTACTGAGATTGAGGTAGCTATCGTTGAGAATGCGCCTCCGGTCAGGCAGTTGGGCTGAACGGGATTGGGTTAGCTGGCGAGCAATCAGTTTTTGCACTGCTTTCCTCGCTGCCTGCGCTCGCTCTTCATGCAGCTCCACGCCGAAAGGTTCCAGGTTCAATGTTTCGGCCAGCGTTACCAAAGCAACGCCTTTACCGGCACATGGGTCCAAGATACGGCCGTTGTGCGGGGCAGTGATGTGGGTGAGAATAAGGTCGGTTACGGAAGGTGGCAGGGGGAAATACCCCGCTTTCTCGATATTGGCCAATCGGGTCATGAGTCTATTCCTTGTGGGGTTTACAGGGGAATCGGGGAAGAAAAATAAGGCGAGTACGATTAGGCTAATCGTACTCGCCTTATTTTATGCAACATATTGACGTTGACGATAAAACATCTACGACAAAATTATTATAAATTGTTCGCAGTTATTCGCTGAATTTCAAAAAGCGATACTTGCTGCTTTCAAACCGAATTGAATAATTTGCTGCCACTCATCCGGCGCCGGCAATACCTGCCAGGCAGCGTAGCCTTGCCCTGCACCATCATTCAGCAGGGTGATGAGATTGCGCTCACGGCCGTTTTCCCACAAATATCCCGCCCAATCTTCCAACACAGTCACGGCCAGGCATTTGTTGAGCATCGGGTAAAAGAGCGGCGGGATAGGGTGACGGCCGTCATCCAGCAAGAAGAACGGCTCTTCCGGGTTCATACGCTGCAAACTGGCCTGCTTGTGAATGAGAATATGGTCTGCCCAGCCACAAGGGAGCGACGCCCGGATTAACACATGCTCTTTCATCCCATCCAGATAAACGCGCTGGCCGCCAATCCAGCGCACCTTCTTACTGACCAGCGCCGCCCAGTTCGCCCGCACCGCCTGTTTATTACCTACCATTTCCAGATAAACAATGTTGTCATTGTCGCCATCGAAGACAAGAGCGGGGGCATACACGGGCAGCCCCTGGGCCAATTTCAACTGACGGGCGGCATCATTTTGTATACGCACTTCTTTGAGAATAACCTGATGCTCCCTATCGTCTCCCAGTAGCGGCTGGAAATGATAGGGCTGGAGCCAGGTTAAGGTCGTCTTGAAACCCATCTGCCGCAAAACCTGACTCACAATACCAGTTTGCACCAGTTGTTCGGCCTGCCACTCACTGAGTTTTGGGACATTGGCCAGCGGTTTCACAACAGCCAGCACATCGTGCAGCAGCAGTGCCGGGCCTAACTTTGTGGGTACGATCTCCAAGGCAGCCAGCCGTTCCTTGATTGCTTCACCGGCTTCAAGGGGAATTTCGACCGGCACTGGCTGGTACTCGCCGTCTATTGGCTCGGCATGGTAGCCAATGGCCTGAAGAACCTGGGCCACGGCCGTCTCCAATTCAGGTGCTAATTCCTCCGCATAAAAGGCCCGGCCGTAGGCGCCCAACTGCGCCTGGGTACGGACGGTGCGGACAGGAATCGGCCGCCCATCATAACCTCTGAGATATTGGTGCAGCCGTTCTTTGGCGCCGGCACTGTTGGCCGGCAGCGGTTTGATGTAAATTGTTTCCGTATCCGCCGTTTCTTTTTACCAACCGGCATTTTCTACAATCATATCTACCTGGGCCTGGATTTGCCCCTGCTGCACCGGGTCAAGCTGGCTCCAGGGACGGCCGTGTACAGCCAATCCGGTTTTATTCCAAAGGTGACGACAAGTCACTTCTTGTCGGGGATAGGCGCTGCTGGTTCCGGCCAGTTCCAGCTCAGCCAACACCTGTTGGGCATCCAGCGGCGGCCGTTTCTTCCGATATGTACCACGTTGGGAAAAGGGCACGAAGGGCGGCCCCAATTGTATTTCCTCACCATATTCCAGATAGGCACACGCTTTGGCCGTTGTGCGACGTACAATCTCATACGCTTTTTCTGTCCGGATGCCCTTAGGGTACATGATGTCAGCCACAACCTGCAAAGCCGCATCGCTAGGGAGATACACATCTTCGCCAACGGTGACAGGTTCGATAGCGTTCAGGCCATCGAGAATAGCCTGCCGCTTGCCTTCCTTGTCATTGGGGTAGCTGCGCAGTTCACTGTTAACAGACTGCGTGAATATTTTACCGTCAGCAGAACGGGTGGGGGAATCTATCATTTTGTCTGCTCCAAATGGGGGATAAGAGGGGGTTAGTCGAAACCCAAACGCTTGTCTTTCAAAGAGACGTAAACGCCTTGACCAATGATGAGATGGTCCAATACGGCAATGTCCAGCAGCTTGCCTGCTTCCACAATTTTCCGGGTTACGGTTATATCTTCCGGCGACGGGTCGGGCTGGCCGCTGGGATGGTTATGGGCCACAATGATGGCGGCGGCCGGCGCTTCGATAGCCGGGCGGAAAATTTCGCCAATCCGCACCATGCTGCTGTTCAAACTGCCTTTATATATGGCCTGGATTCTGATGACCCGGTTGCGCGTGTCCAGCAAAAGAATGTGGAGTTCTTCCTGTTCCAGATGGCTCAGGCGGGGCAGCAGCAGGTTGGCCCCGTCGGCCGGGCTGCTGACACGCGGTTTCTCCTCGGCCGGCGGCGCTTGCAGGCGGCGGCTTAGTTCCATGATGGCGATCAGCCGGGCTGCCTGCGCTTCGCCGATACCGCGCAGGCGCATCAATTGTTCTTTACTGGCGCGGGCTAACCCGTGCAGCGAGCCAAACCGCTGCAGCAGCTCTTCGCTCAACCCCGGAGCGTCAGCCGTGCCTAAAAGCAAAGCCAATAATTCAACCGTAGACAGAGCATTGCTGCCATGATAACGTAGCCGGTACAACGGCCGTTCCTCAGCCGGCAGGTCGCATAAGCGGCGGCGTTGGGGCTGCGGGTTATATTCCTGTTCATAAACAACAAGGGGTAACTGCGTAGGCATGGGGTTTCCTCCTGAGATGCGTGTCACCCCATGCGGCGCGTTTAGCGCCTTTGGTTTCGGGACGGCCGCCTTTGCCGCAACTGTTTGTCTCGATAGTACGCCAACATTTTCTGGCGCTGCAAAGCGGCAGCGCGGGGGTCCCAGAAGGCCAGCCGCTCCAGTTCGTTTTCCACTCGCAGCGGCAGGGGATTATCCAGTTTGTGTTGTATCTTCTGGCAAACACGGCACAAACGCACCCCCGGCGGCAACGTTTCTACCAGTTCCCATTCCCCGCTGCGTGTCGTGTCTCCCGTTGCCGGCCGGGGCGTTTGGGAACACAGCGCCCCTTCGACACCGTTAACTCGGTGTACCCGATGGGCCACGCGGTGCGGCTGCCCTTGGTAGAAACGAACAAGATAGCTCATTTCTTTATTTTAACCTAAATCTGAAAGCGGCGAGCAACTATCCTGGTTTTTGGTTTTCTGCCCACAAGGCGCGCCAGACGCCTAACAAATTTACTCGTACACCAAGCGCCGCGCTTCCCGTTCCACATCTTCTGCCGACCAGTCCGGGTATTCTTCCGCCAAAATGAGACGCTTTTGACCTAGAGCAAACGCTGCGGCAGCAAAGGCCCGCCTGTTTTTTTCGGGCACGGAAAGATGGCGCAGCGCCTCGATGAGGTCCCAATTGATGGCTTCATACCTGGAGGATGACGGCCGTTCCAGGGACGGATGCTGCAAGTAGTAGCCGATTGTTGCCGGCCGGCGGGAATAGGCAATACGAATACCACCTTTACGCAGCGCGGCCAAATCTCTGGCTAACGCCTCCTGGGGCCGTTTTCCCCAGCACTCTTCACCCAATTGGGCGGCAATTGTTTGCCAGATTTCTTCACGGGGATGGGGACGGCCGTCAGCCAGAAGGTCAATCAGGGCGGCACGGCGGGCGGCAACCTTGTCCAGGCGGATATGCCCGGCCATCGCTGCCAGACGCAGGCTGCTTTGGGCAGGCTGTCTGGCCTCTCTAGCATCTTGCGTCCATTTTGTCGCCGGGTGTATTGCTGAGGTTTCCATAAACATATTGTAGGCAAACATGCGTTTGAAAGCAATTTTGCTATGAAAATCATGGACAACGGCCGTTTCTTGGCCGGTAAATCGTCTATCCGATAGTGGGCTGGCAGAGACTACTGGCGTAGTTTGTCCCAAAATTCGGAGGTGAATTGCGGATCGCCAAAACACGGCCGTATGCGGTTAAACCGCTCCACATACCGCTCTCGAATCTCCGGCAAAGGGGTGTTTCGGGCGCGGCAGGCTTCAACAAAAACGGCGTAATCGCAATCCTCTTCCAGGTAGGCGTAGATACCGTCGATGAAGGAGTATTCGGAGATGTTCCCCTCAATATCCAACGCCGCAATATCGGTCAAGGGAACTTGCAGCCAGCCATGCCCCGGATCAAAAATAAAGGTTAAGTGGTCGCTGATTGCTATCATATTCTTGACCCGTCCTAAATATAATTGACACATTAGTGACCATAGTGAACATATTTAGGACGGTGAAAATATGATACAAGAATTAGAAAAAGAACCAATCAAACGTTACAGCCAGGCTTTCAAGCAGATGGTGGTCAG
>JAJRTP010000215.1 GCA_024278255.1 Chloroflexota bacterium
ATTTCTTGGGGTAAGGTAAGCATCTCTGACTTCTCCTACAATTGGTGTTGTAATGTTGAAGTCAGCTTACCTTCCCCACCTTTTCTTGTCCACTAAATGGATAAACTAGAGTTGAGTACAATGCGTTATTGGCTAATTGAATAAGTATAAATGACACGAGGAGTGGCTATGCACAAGGAAATTATCAGCACAAAAGAGGCCCCGGCGGCCGTAGGGCCATATTCGCAGGCGGTGAAGGTGGGCAATCTGGTCTACACGGCCGGGCAGATACCGCTGGACCCGGCGACGGGCAAGCTGGTGCAGGGGGACATTGCCGCGCAGACAGACCGGGTGATGCAGAATTTACACGCGGTGCTGACGACCGCCGGTTCCAGTTTGGACAATGTGGTGAAGACGACGATCTTTTTGACGGACATGGGGCATTATCGGGCGGTGAATGAGGTGTACGGCCGTTACATGGCAACCAATCCCCCCGCCCGTTCCGCCATTCAGGTAGCCGCCTTGCCTCTGGGAGCGTTGATTGAGATTGAGATGGTCGCGGTGGCTGGAGATTAGTCCGCAGATGCCGCAGATTATGTCGTAAAAAATCTGCGTCAATCTGCGTAATCTGCGGATTCTTTTGTTATGCCGACACAAACAATTCTGGTTGTAGACGATGAAGCCAATATCCGTGATTTGGCCCGCCTGTACCTGGAGAAGGACGGCTACCAGGTGGAGACGCTGGGCGACGGCGCGGCGGCGCTGACCCGCATCCGGCAAGATGCCCCGGCGCTGGTAGTGCTGGATTTGATGCTGCCGGAGGTGGATGGCTGGGAAGTGTGCCGCCGCATCCGGGCGGAAAGTAATCTGCCCATCCTCATGCTGACGGCCCGCGACGACGACATTGACAAGATCGTGGGGCTGGAGATGGGGGCGGACGATTACATGACGAAGCCGTTTAATCCGCGGGAACTGGTGGCGCGGGTACGGGCGATTTTGCGCCGGGCAGAAACAAGCGCCGACCCGTCCCCCTCCCAAAGCCGCGCCATCGGCAATGTCATCCTCGACCCTTCCAGCCGGGAAGTCACGGTCAACGACGAGCGCGTCACCCTGCGCAGTAAAGAATTTGACCTCCTGCTTGCTCTCATGGATCATCTCAACCAGGTATTGTCGCGGGAGCAGTTGCTTGATCTGGTCTGGGGCTACGAATTTTACGGCCAGACTCGCACGGTGGATGTGCATATTGCCCACCTGCGTGACAAGTTGAGCGATAGCAGTTTGAGCATCGAGACGGTTTGGGGGATGGGGTACAAGTTGATTGAGAAAGAGTAGCCGTTTGTAGGGCGATTTTGCAAATCGCCCGGTGAACGATTTACAAAATCGTTCTACGGGTTTTCCCAAAAATCTTCCAATTCCACACCCAATCCGCTGGCCAGCCGGTTGACATAAGCATAATAGCCGGTGATCTGATTGATGTCCAGAATGTCCCGATCCGAGAAACCGGCGTCGCGCAGGGCAATGACGTCCGCTTCGATCATGTGTCCTGGTTCCCGCGTCAGTTTGACGGCGTAGGCAAGCATGGCCCGGTCTGGCGGGCTGAGATCGGCCTGCCGCCAGTCGCTTTTGAGTTGTTCTACCAACACCGCATCTTTGGTCAGACGGAGCAGCCCGGCTCCGTGATGGGTGACTCAGTAGTGGCACTGGTTGGCGGCGGAGACGACGACGGCGATCATTTCTCTCTGGGGGCGGCGAATGCGGGAACGGCCGTACATCACCACCTTGTACAACTCAAAATGCGCCCACAGCGAAGGCAGGTTCAGGCTGTGGATTTTCATAATGTTGTCCACACCGCCCCACGGCTCCCGCAGCTTTTCATACGCCTCCCGCAGTTCCCCTACCGCGTCCTCTTCCGCAATCATCTCTATCCAGGCCATAGTTCCTCCATAAATAAACCTCTTTTTCTTGCCAATAAACACAGGCTCAGTCACAATGATAGGCATGTTCTGGCAATTAAGCACTATTTTCTTCAACGTGATCGTGCCGGTTTTTGCGATTGTGGCGATTGGCTGGCTGGCGGGGCCGCGGTTGGGGCTGGAAGCGCGCACGCTGGCCCGGCTGGCTTATTACATTCTGATTCCGGCGTTTGTGTTTGACGTGATGAGTACGGCCGTCATCCAATCCGGTTTGGCGGTGCAGATGATTGGTTACATTCTGGTCGTCCATCGGGCGGTGGCGCTGCTGGCTTTTTTGTTGGCACGGGTGTTGGGACGGCCGTCTCCCGTGGTCGGCGCTTACGTCGTCATCGCCGTTTTTGGCAACGTGGGCAACTTTGGCCTGCCTCTGATTGAGTTCCGCCTGGGGGAAGAAGCGTTGCCCTACGCCACCATCTACTTTTTAGCCATTGTGGTGATTGCTTTTGTCATCAGCGTGGCGGCGGCCAATTGGGTGCGCGGCGGCAGCGTGGCGGCGGTGACGGCCGTCTTCAAAACCCCGGCGTTGCTGGCCCTTCTGCCTGCCCTGCTGGTGAACAGTTGGGACATCACGCCGCCCCTGCTGGTCAGCCGCATTGTGGGGTTGCTGGCAGCGGCGATGGTGCCGGTGATGCTGTTAGCGCTGGGGGTGCAGTTGGCCGCCGCCCACCGGCTGCATCTGAACCGGGACGTGATTGCCGCTTCTTCCATCCGTCTGCTGGCTGCGCCGCTGCTGGCCTTTGCCCTGGCCATCCCTTTTGGCCTGACTGGATTGGCACGAGGGGCAGGTATCTTTCAGGCCAGTATGCCTACGGCCGTTCTGGCCACCATCATCGCTCTGGAATATGATTTGCTGCCGGATTTTGTGACGACGGCCGTCCTGTTTACCACGTTAGTGAGCGCCATCACCTTAACCGTAGTGATGGCTGTCGTGTGAAAACTGACAAACCATAATGCAGAAACTCTCCAAACGACGGATAACCGAAGGATTTGTCATTCTGGCTTTTGCGCTGCTTGTCGTTTGGTTGGTGCGTAACAATCAATTAGTTTTTGGCGATTTCCGCCACAATTTGTGGGCGCCAACACACCTTTTGTTACAGGGGAAAAGCCCGTACCTGATCGAAACGCTTTTTCCCAACAAACAGGCGGTGTGGCTGCCCATGGCCATCGGCCTCTTTTTTCCACTGGGCTGGTTGACGGCCAATCAGGCGGGCATGGTTTGGTTTTTGCTGAGTTTGGCGGCGTCTGTGGGCATTGTGCTGTTTGCTTCCGGTAGTAAACGGCCGTCTGTGCTGCCGTTCATGTTGGGGGTATTGTTCTTCGTGGCTTATCCCCGCACAATTGCCCATTTTTTGTTGGGGCAATACACAATCCTGGCGGTGTTTTTGTTCATTGTGGCTGCCTGGCTTGTAGCTGACGGCCGTTTGGCATTGGCGGCGCTGGCTTTGGTTGTGGCTTTGGCCAAACCGCAGCTTGGTTTGCTTGTTGTACCGGGATTGCTTTTGGTAAGCTGGCGTTTGCACGGCTCCAAAATGGCCCTCCGATTTCTCCTATATCTCGGTTTGACGGCCGTTTTGCTGACAATTCCGCTTTTTGCGGGCAATGTGCGCTGGTTGGCCGGTTTTGTTCAGGCGATGAGCCATAATCCGACCTGGCTGCAACCAGCCCTTTTCAGTTTGCTGCCGCGCGCCTGGGGCGCTGTTGGATTATTGCTTTGGGTCATTTTGTTCCTGCTCTTTTTTGTGTTTAATTTGCGCATCTGGCAGGTTTTGCCGCCGAAAACGGCCGTTTTCTGGAGTCTGGCTTTGACGCCCTTGATTACGCCCTACGTCTGGAGCTGGGATTTTGTTATGCTGCTGCCCCTGTTTCTCTGGCTGCTGTTCCGCATCAAACGGCCTTTTGCCTGGGCTGTGGCTTTGTGGGGATATGCTGTATGGTGGGGCGGCGCGTTGGCTGTTGTTTTGTTTACCGATGGCAGCGATCACCGCTTCTGGTGGGCTTCCTGGTTTATGTTTGGCCTGATTTTGGCGGTATACTGGATAGACGCCGGCCAACTGCCAGGCAAAATGGTGCGAGGTAAGACGTGATGGAACAACCGGCTATCCAACTGAATAATCTACGCAAAACATTTGGCCGCCGCAAACGAAAGGTGGAAGCGGTGCGAGGAATTGATTTGGCCGTGCCGGCCGGTTTGGTTTACGGGTTTTTGGGGCCGAATGGAGCGGGTAAAAGCACGACGATTCGCATGATTATGGATTTGATACGGCCGTCTGGCGGGGAGGCGCTGGTGTACGGCCGTAACGTGCAAAAAGATCACGCCATCTTGCAGCGGGTAGGCGCCCTGGTGGAAGGCGCCGCCTTTTACAACTTCCTCACCGGACGGCGCAATCTGGAAGTTTTGGCCCGCACCGGCAACGCATATGACGCTCAGCGCATTCAAACCTTACTGGAACAAGTGGGGCTGGCGGATAAGGCTGACCGGCAGGTAAAAGGCTACTCCACTGGCATGAAGCAACGATTGGGCTTGGCAGCAGCCCTGCTGAACGATCCCGATCTGGTTATTCTGGATGAGCCGACCAATGGTCTCGATCCGGCCGGCATCCAGGAAATGCGCGGCTTTATCCGCGACCTGGCGGACGAGCGGGGCAAGACGGTGTTCCTCTCCAGCCACCTGTTGGGCGAAGTGGAGCAGGTGTGCGACCGGGTGGCGATCATCAATCAGGGGGAGATTGTCAGCGAGGGGCGGGTGGCGGAGTTGTTGGCGGGGCAGTCGTCGTTGCTGCTGGATGTGGACGAGGCGGAGCGGGCTACGGCCGTGCTGCAACCCCACTGGTCGGTTTCGGTTAATGGTAAATGGTTAACGGTTACGGCCGGGCGCACGGAAACGCCGGAACTGGTACAAATGCTGGTGGCCCAAAACGTTGCTATCTACGAAATTCGCTACCAACAGCAAAGCCTGGAACAATTTTTTCTGGATGTGACGGGGGAAAACGGGTGACAGTATGTTAAATCTTTATCGGGCCGAACTGCTCAAAATTGTGGGCAACCGCTGGGTGACCGGCTTTACTTTGTGGCTTTTTCCGGTGGGGGCGTTGGGTATTGTCCTCTTTGGCGCATTGATGACGCTGGTCATTGATGATTTTAGTTTTTTCCTGGAGCCGCCCCTTTGGACTACAACGATGGTTAACGTCTGGAGTTTTCCTACGAATATCTTGGGGCAGATGTTTTTGATTGGGTTAACGGCCGTGACCTTTGCCGGCGAGTATCAATGGGGGACGTGGAAAAACATCATCCCCCGCCGCCGCCGCGCCGCCCTCATCCTGGTCAAGTTTCTGGCGCTGGGCACATTGGTGTTATTCACGTTTGTCCTCATGTCCCTCATTTTGGGGTTGGGTTACGGTCTGATTGCCAAAATTGGCGGCGTGCCGTATGGCCCGGCCGTCACCCGAACTACGCTGTCTGATTTCGTGCGGGATTATGGTTTTCAGGCGTTTGTCACTTTCCTCACGGTGCTGATTACCGCCATTTACGCTGCATTTGCCGCCATGTTGACTCGTTCTATTTTGGGCGGGGTGATGGTGGGGTTGGGCATCGTTGTTGTGGAGCCGATTTCGACCTTTTTGCTGGCCCCCGTTGCTTTTCATTTTGATTGGACGTTTTTGCTCACATTTATGCGCCTGACACCTACCTATAATATCGGCAACGTCACTTCCTGGGTGCTGCAAGACATGCCTAACCCGACTATTGCCTTTTATTATGAAGCGCAGGGCTTGCCGCCGCCGGCCGATAGTTTGGGATTTTCTTTGCTGGTGTTGACGGGTTGGGTGGTTTTGGGTATCGGCCTTATTTTGTGGTTGTTTCAGCGGCAGGACATCAATTCATAGGGAGGATGACAACAGATTGAGAAAGGAACAGATTTTTATTTTGCTGGTTGCTTTGTTGTTGGCGGCTTGCCAAGGGGATGCGCCGTCTACGCCGATGCCTACGGCCGTACCCTCCGCTGCTATCACACCTCTGCCGCCAACGGCCGTACCCGCCACCGCCACATCCCTGCCGCCAACTGCGACAAACACGGCCGTACCTCCCACCCCTCATCCCCCCACCCCTTACCTCCTCACCCCCGAAATCCCCGTCACCGAAATCCCCCTCGCCGGCCCCATCGCCCAACGCAACGCGGAAATTTCCGGGCTGGCCTGGTATGGCGACGCGCTGATTTTGCTGCCGCAGTACCCCATCTTCAACGGCAGCGGCCCGGCCGATGGTTACGTGTACGCCTTACCCCGCGCCGGCATTGAAGCGTTTTTGCGCGGGGAACTGGCGGGACCGCTGGAACCGCAGGCCGTCTCTTTTATCGCCCCTGGACTCAGCCGCAGTATCAAAGGGTTTGAGGGGTACGAAGCCATCGTTTTTGACGGCGAGACGGCTTACCTGACCATCGAGGCGTCCGGTGACGGGATGATGGGCTATCTGGTAAAGGGAACCATCGCCCCGGATTTGAGCGCGTTGACTCTGGACACGACTCAAATCGTGCCCATCGAGCCGCAAACAGATATTGGCAATTTGTCGGATGAGGCGGTTTTGCTGGCGGACGGCCGTATCGTCACTTTTTACGAAGCCAATGGAGCGGTCAACTCGTCTCCGGTAGCCCATTTGTTTGACGCGGATTTGCAGGGGGTGGGCACGGCCGTATTTCCCCGTGTTGAGTATCGCATTACGGACGTGACAGAGTTGGATGGGGACGGCCGTTTCTGGGCCATCAACTACAACTTCCCCGGCACCAAAGAACTGCAAACAGACGACGATCCTCTGGCCGAAAGGTACGGTGCAGGCCCCACTCACGCCCAAAACGACGGCGTCGAGCGGCTGGTGCAGTTCCAATACGACGCATCCGGCATCCGTCTCATCGAGCAGTCTCCATTGCAACTGAAATTGGACAACGATCTACGCAACTGGGAAGGTATCGTCCGCCTGGGCGATCAGGGCTTCCTGTTGGCAACCGATAAATTTCCTGCGACCATTCTGGGCTTTATTCCCCTGCCGTCAGATTAGACAGTTTGGAAACAAGCACCAATGTTTTTCAGGACGCAGATTAAAAGACAAAAATTCTACTGACTATTTATTCCGGGAAGCATTTTTCTTCATGTTGTTCTGTGAATTTGGGGAAGTCCCGTAAAAGTATAGGCCGAAGAACGGCCGTCCACACAGCGTAACCTTTGGCATTCAAATGTACGCCATCCCGCCTGAAAACATCGCTTCGGGGTTGTCCATTGGCGGCAAGTAGGGGTGCGGCAACATCTACAAACTGGATTCTTTCATCTGACCAGGCAAATTCTTCAAGTAAGGTGTTTGCCGCCTGCATCTGCGGCCAGCGTTTTCGGCGGCGTATGGATGGCTTAATAGACAGTACGTAGATCGGCATCTCCGGGTATCTGTCATGCACTTTGCCGCAAAATTGCTGAAACGCCACCAATACTTCTTCCGGCGTCTTCTTTTTGGCAAACCAGACACTGCCAATATCATTATCTCCAGCGTAGAAAACCACGGCTTGAGGCTTAAAGGGGAAGATCAAGCGGTCGGTATAAAATGTCACCTGGAGGATTTGCGCGCCCCCAAAACCGTGATTGACAACCGGCAGCGGGGCAAAATCCTCAGTGAGGGATTTCCATAAGCGGATGCTGGAACTGCCGATAAAGATAACTGTATCAGGCGAAGGCGGATGCTGCCGGGCTTTTCGTTCCAGTTTACGCACGGTTCTTTCCCAACGTGTGGGATCATTGCGAGCGACCTTTGCCACCATACGCGCCAGAACGAAAATGATGACAAGGGCAATGATGCCACCGGTGGCTGGCAAAACGACTGAAATCCGGTTCAAACTGTTACCCCCAACCATTCTTTAGCTATTTTTATGTCTCCCCTACTACCTGCTATTATATAATTTAATTTTCTCCCTGCGGCCGTATCATAATCTTTTGTCCAGTTTTACTTATCTAAAAAGGAGACAAACTTTAGTACGATCAGTATATTAAGGTTTCCCTGACATCAGCAGTGGCAATACAGGTGCAATCAATTCTTTTGCTCCAGATGCAAGTGAAATAAGAGCTTCAATCCGCCCCAATATCTCAAAGTAACTCTTGACAACCGATTTATCTTTTGATTGGTACATTTGGTGTCTATTGACGTAGACTGAGCCAATGTTTGCTTCAAATGCACGCTTCAAACCCTCCAAACCAGAGAAGCGGAATTCTATAATAGCATCACGCATATCTTCGAGATTGAGAATAATTACAGTCTTTAATTCTTGAGGAATATCTGAGTTGAGTACCAATTCTAACAGAGAGGCAACACTATCTTGTATATCCTCTAATTCTTTAGTATCAATTATACTTTCATCCGGATTTTCTCTTGCCAATGTGTCTGCACAAAAAGACAGAGCTACTAAAGTGCCTTCAGTAAGGTGTCTATCAAAATTTTGCCATTGAGCATCAAGA
>JAJRTP010000216.1 GCA_024278255.1 Chloroflexota bacterium
AGGAGTCCGTCAGCAACCTGGCGGATAGAGTCCCTATCTTGATCATTTAGCGCCACCTGCATCTCTCCTTCGGGCACGATCAACTGGAGATAAACGTTGCCGTCCGGTTTCATCTGCCAGTAGAACTGTTTCAGGTAATCGAAAAGGCGCACCGACAATTCGGCTGTCCATTCATCGGCAAGATCGATTTGATTTTCTGGAGCATTAGGGTTGGCATCAAGATCATCCACCCGTGACCAGAGGTAACGCCGGACGGCCACCTGATCCATTTGGGCGCGACGCGCTTCAGCGTCTGTCCGTCGCTGTTTCAGCAGGTTATATAGTCCGACGACCCCCTCATCGGAATCAGCCGATCCCACAAGCAATACACGCACTCCTTCCAGCGAGGCTTGACTGCGTTTCGTAATCTCCAGCCAGCCCTGCAATACATCCATCACTTGTTTCCACTCCTGTTGTGTGGCGCTGCCAAAGCCTAATTTCAGCAACAGTTCTTGCACCCAGTTCCGCTTATCCTTGTCCGAGGCGCTGTCAGCCTGATTTTCGGCCGTTTCCAAAGCAGTTGACAATGATTTCCAGACCGCTTCCACAAATACCAGGGCGTACCCTAACCGGGGAGCCCGTCCCGCCAACTGTCCGGGATTAGATTGTGATCCATTCAAAATCAGGCTCAAGGCATTGCGTAAATACAAGTCGTAAACGTCATCCTCGTTTACATTGTCGCCTAGCGGCAAGACATCGCGGGCCAACGGCGTATCCCCTTGTATCAGGAAGCGCATGGCACGCAAACCATCTGGTTTACCACCAGCCGGATGCAACCCTCCCAAAAAGTGAGCCGCCTGTTCGTTGGGGCTTTGTTCTATCTGCGTTTGCCGCCAATCAAAGGTTGGTTCTGTTTCTAACTCGTCTCCTATCAGGAACAAATGCAGTAATTGATGCGCCCAACGCGCCTGCACAGTTGCCAGAATATCCACTAAGGGGAACCGGTAAACATAACTGCCCGCCGTACCCACCACAGCTTGTTCACGCTGCGTTTGCCTGGTTTCCGCATCTGCATCAAGGCCGCTACGGTACTCTCCTTCTCCGCCAGCGCCCGTCGCCTTGTCCAAACGGAAAGCTATCACATCGGCCATTGAGGCAAATACAGTTGCCCATGGCTGGTCTGATTTGCGTTGATTCGGGTTCAGTTTATCCGGCTTGCCTGTTTCCGGATGGCCGTTGGCGCCAAACAAGGTCACATTATCAAAAAGCTGGTTGCAAACGGCGCGTAAATACTCTAATTCGTCGCTCTCTACACCATATTGCATAGAGAATGGCAAATTTTTGCTCATCTGAAAACGATTTAGTTCAAGCGCCGAACTCATTGTGTTGATCTGCAAGCGGGGATAATTGTTGACGTATTGTTTGAATACGCCAGCAGTGGCAAAAACACCCTCCACATGAACAGAACCTTCATTGGCTTCAACATGCGGTTCGGCCGCTAGCCGCGCCAGATGGGCGACATCGAATAGTGTGCCGCTCATGCCGCCCGCCAATGAACCGACAACCATCACACGTACCAGATTGTTGTCATCGGCTTCAGCTACTTGAGCGCTGGCGGCTGTTAACGCCTGCCAAAGCTCACTGGCCTGACGCAATTTCTCTTCTGCCTCTTTTTCTTCATCGGATGACGTATCTACAGTGCGTAACTGGTCAATAAGACCGGCGCGAGCCATCGGCCGACGGCCGTATGTGCCATTACTCAAATTCATTTGCCGGTCGCCCAGTTGACGATAGCTTTTTTGTGGGAACCAGCCGTCCAAAGCCGCATCCTTCGTTTGGGCAATAATATCGCCCATGTTTTGCCCCATCAGCAAAATTTCATGCCGTTCCAGTTCAACGCCGGCAAAAGAAACATTCATCACCCGCCCTTGCGGATCGCGGTACTGGTTTGTCGTTTCCCGTTCCGATGTGTCAAGCAGTAAGAACTGAACATCATCTTGCCGTTCGCCAAACCCACCGTCGAGCAGTGATTTTTTAAGATGGGTAAGCGCCCAACGTCCGGCGCCGCCAACGCCAATGATCAATGTTGGCGCTACCTGCCATAATGGGTCAGGTGGTGGTGGCGAAGGCGGTGGTGGCGGAGGAGGTAGCGGATCATCCCTAATAACCACAACAGGTGGCCGATGCAGGCGGCGGCAAAGCCAGTAAGCCAGGGCAATAAGCAAAAACGGAATTAACCAGGGCCACAACCCTTTAATCCGATCCCAGACGCTTTCTTGCGGTGGAATACCCCAGAATGGCAGATGCTCAAATACGCCTTCGTTGGCCGCGCCAGCCAATGGCTGCGCTGGCCCTGAATTGCCATCCACATCAACTTGGGCCACAAACAGATCGTAGGAAGCATCATTTCGCTTGGAATTAAAAGCGAGCCACTGACCATCCAATGACCAGGTAGGCCAGGAGTTGCTGACATTTTGCAAAGATGTACCGTCAGAAGCATCGTTTGCTTGCAAGCGCCGCCGCTCGCCGCCTGCCGCCGGAACCAGGAATATCTCCGCTTCGGCAGCGGCGTAGGTGGTGCCGCCAGTTGTATGACGGGTAAAGGCCAGCCAACGGCCGTCTGGCGAGTAGGCCGGATAATAATTCATACCATCGCCGCTGGCTCCCGGTAGAGCCTGGGCCATGCCGCCTGTCACCGGAACAGTGTAAATGTCAGCCCGGTTGCTTAACTGAAATGATGAGGGACCAGGATCGCCACGCACAAAAGCAATCGTCTGCCCGTCCGCAGACCAGGCAGGCATCATCTCGCCCATATTGGGGTCGCTGGCGCCATCCAGAGGCTGCAAACGGCCGGTAGCAATATCAAGAATAACAATATCCTGATCCTCAGTAGAGATTGCCAAACGGCCGCCATCAGGAGAAAAGGCAACGTAAGAGCCAATAACTGGCGGAATATCAATGCTTTCGCCGCGCAGGTTATAAACCGTAACCGGGCCAGTACCGCTTTCGGTAATGGCGGCTATGCGCCCGGCCGTATTGGAAACAGTATGGCAGCCAACACAATTCTGACCGCGGTTAATCGCTTCAAATTCACTGGCCGGCCGCAAACCCTGCCGATCTGTCACCCAAATTTCCCCTTGGGCGCTATTGGGGTTAATGCGCCAAAAGTAAACCGATTCGCGCACGGGGCAAAGGCCGACAGCCGATACCAATTGCCATAACAGCAGCAATAAAAACGGCAGCGCCAACCACGGGATCCAGCGGCAAATATCCCGCTCCCCTTTCTCCCGATTAAATTCCCGCAACAAACGCAGCAGCCACCAGAGGAAAAAGAGCAGCAACAAAATGCCCAGACACCACCCCCACACGGCCGGATTACACAGCAATGTAGCGGCAGTCGCCTGCACCTGTTCGTTCCAGGGAGGAGCGGGGGTGGGAGTCGGCGTGGGCAACGGGGTGGGAGTGATGGTTGGCGTGGACGAGGGCGTTGCGGTTGGCGTAGCTGTGGGTGTAACCGGCGTCGGGGTGACTGTTGGTATTTGCACCACGACAGGTAATCCTGGTGGCAGCGAGTCTGTCACTTGCGTCGCGCCACAGCGATTATAGGATATGGTTTCTCCCAGACTGATATTATTCGTGCCGCTAGCAAGCGGCCGTAACTGGTAACTTAATGTCACTGGCGCATCTGACAATTCACGCACCGCCCAGGTAACGACGCCGGGAACGGCCGTGCCAGCGCCAGAAACAGAACCAGCTACGAGTTCAAACAGAGAGGCGTCATACCGATGCTCAACGATGACATCGGTTGCCGCCAGAGGCTGGGAAGCGACCGCTGAACCGATATCGGCGTAGAGTTGGGCTAAATCATTGGCCGAAGGCGCAAAATAATAATCGTCTGGTTGCGTGGCAATATCTTGCAACAGATCTCCATCTACGTCAGGCCCCAACCCAATCGTTATGATGCGAATGCCTTGCGCCTTGATATCATTGGCTTTGGCTTGCAAACTGCTGTCTGGCAATCCCAGAAAACCGCCGCCATCCTGTCCATCTGTAATAATAATTAAAACCTGGCTGGCATCTTCACGAGCGCCAGAGAGCGCCTGCCGCCCGCTTTCCAGACCAGCGGCAATGGAGGTGCCACTGCCCTGATCAATCTGAGCGATTGATTGAGCCAGAACATCTCTGTTGGCTGACAAGGGCTGGACAATATTGGCGGCGCTGTCAAACTCAACAACAGCCAGTTGTTCGGCTCCTGGTTGCAAATTTGCTTCGTCCAAAAATTGGATGACAGCATCTTTGAGCAAATCCATTTTTGTGTTGTTGTCGTCAGCGTCCCAAAACATGCTGGGCGAATGGTCCAGAACGAGAGCGATATCTGCAGGGCGTTCAACACTGTTTACCGGGCAGAGACTGCTGTCGCCTGTCAATATTAAAGAGACGGTGAATTCTACATCGTCCAGCAAACCTTCACCGGGCATTACTTCCCGTTCGGCCGTGATGGTGGGCGGCTCCTCATCCTGAGCATAACTATAGGATGCGAATCCAATTAAACTAAACAACAGTCCCAACAAAATACCAAACGTCCATTTTTTGTTTTTTCGGCTCATGGTTGTCTCGCTTTCATAAAACACAGTTAGATATTTCCGCTGCAAATTGCTCTCTAATTCTGGCGCTATCTTCTTTACTCTTGCCGTCTTCAATGCCTGACAGGTTTTTGAGACCTGTTAGTTCCGTTCGTTTTTTCACGCCCCGCGCAGATGTGCAGCTTGCTCGTCATGTTGCTCTTGGGTGATGGCCCCCAATTCCAATGCTGTTTTCAGCGCATCCAGCTTTTTCTGTGTCTCAGAATCAAGCATACCCTCACGCAAGGCAGCAACCTGGGCGTCATACTGTTCTTGAGTGATGGCGCCTAATTCCAACGCCGTTTTAAGCGCATCCAGCTTTTTCTGTGTTGCAGGATCAACTGATGCTCCTTGCAAGACAGCAGCTCGTTCATCATACTGCTTTTGGGTAATGGCGCCTAAATCCAGAGCCATTTTAAGCGCATCTAATTGTTCTTGTATTTCACTCAATTCTGTTTGGATATCCTCTGCTTTGTCTTCAGAGGGGATATCAGTCTGTTGTTCTTGCGGTTCTCCACACTCTGTACAGAATTTTTTCGCTAACTCATTGTGATGTCCATTTGAGCAAACCCACCCTTTAGGGGGATCGTAGAGAATGATTTTGTAACTTGGCGTTTTACCGCCGGGCCATTGCCCTAATTTATACAAACGGGCAGACAAAAGCTTGCGTTCGTCATTCGCCGCCCAGCGCAGCGCGGTATAGAGATCGACATTACGGATGACATCTTTTTGCACATCCTTATTCATCCCTCCCGGAGCTGTTATTTGCGCGCCCTCTGCCTGTTTTTGCCACACCCACCGCCATTCAATCGTTTGTTCTTTTTCGTCATCGCCACCATATACACGTTCGCCGTGTACAAGGTTCTTGTCAATCTCGGCGATTAAGCTCTTCAAACGAACAACCTGGGCCGCCTTATCCAACCCTTCTTCTCTGAATTGGGTGTCATGGAGATACTTCTTTTTGGGCTGCCATGTTAACTTATCAGCCTGTTGTAACCGCGATTGATGAATGGTTTGCGCTTGAGCAATCGTTTCTTCAACACGCTTGATATCAATCTGAGTACCTTTGCCTTTACCTTTGCCTACAACAACCAGTTGCAAAATCGCTTCCCACAAATCCGGATTAGCGGCCTGATCGGAAAGTTGATAATGGGTGGGAGAAGCAGATGGGCTATGACCGGCGACTGTCAAACGCCA
>JAJRTP010000217.1 GCA_024278255.1 Chloroflexota bacterium
ACACTGAATACTGCTCACTGGTCAAAGTCCCACACGCCAACCAGTTCCACTTCCAAATCCATTTCCACACCAAACTGTTCCCGCACCGAGTTCCAGGCTTCAGCCAGGAGGGCGCGGATTTCTTCGGCCGAAGCCTCGCCGTCGTTGACAAAGAAATTGGCATGTTTTTCCGAAATATGCACATTGCCCACCCGGTAGCCCTTCAAACCGGCGGCTTCAATCAAATAACCGGCGTAATAATTTTCCGGGTTTTTGAACATGGAGCCGATGGTGGCCCCGCCGGGTTGGGTCTGTTTGCGATGGGCCGTAAAGCCGTCGGCGCGAGCCATCAACACTTCCACCGGTTCCGGTTTCAATTCCAGTTCGGCGCTGATGACCACCCGCCGCGAAATGGCCCGGCCGTGTTCTTGCTTCAGGACGCTGCTGCGATAGGCGTATTTCATATCGTCATTCGTGTACACCCGCACGCCCCGGCCCGGTTCCCAAATAGTGGCGGCGCGTAACGTCTGGCTCATGTCGCCGCCATGCGCCCCGGAATTGCCGACCACCGCGCCGCCCACCGTGCCCGGCACGCCAATAGCCCATTCCAGGCCGCCCAGCCATTTGGCAATACACTGCCGCGCCAGCGAGGATAGGTTCGCTCCGGATTCGGCAATGCAAATAACCCGCGAGCCAATATGCTTAAAGCGCACATTCCGCGCCCGGTTCATAATCACCAGCCCCTTAATCCCGCCGTCGGCCACCAAAATATTGGAGCCGCCGCCCAGGATGAAGTAGGGGATGCGTTTTTCGTAGGCCATCTCCACGGCCGCCTGCAACTGCTGCCCGGTATTGACCGTCAAAAACATATCAGCCATGCCGCCCACCCGCGCCGAGGTATAACGGTCTACCGGCACATCAATCTGCAATTGATCGCCAAAAACGTCATCAAAATGGGTGTACACTGCTTCGCTGATTGATGTTCGTAGTTTCATCTATTCCTCAATCCATCCAATATCCACTGTCCAATCTCATTCCCATCGCCGGCCCCCAACGTCAGCACCACATCGTCGGGGTGGATGCGGTCCAGAACGTAGGCGGCAGCATCTTCGCGCTGGGGGATGTGGACGGCGTTGGGGTGATTCATGGCGTTGACGACCACGGCCGTATCCATGCCCAATGTGTCCGTTTCCCGGCTGCGATAAATATCCAGAGCCACCACCCGGTCAGCTTCACTGAAGCTGCCGGCAAACGCATCCAGCAGCAGTTTGGTGCGGCTGTAGGTGTGTGGCTGCCAGATGGCCCACACGCGGCGTCCCGGATAGCGCTGCCGGGCCGCTTGCAGTGTGGCCCGAATTTCTGTGGAGTGATGCGCATAGTCATCAATAATCGTCACGCCGGATACCTCGCCAATCAGTTGGAAACGCCGATTTATACCACCGAAATTAGCCAAAGCCGTGCGAATCACGTTAAAATCTACGCCCACATCCAGAGCCACAATGATGGCTGCCAAAGCATTCAGGACGTTGTGCCGTCCCGGTACGCGCAGCCGGGCCAGACCGACCATTTGCCCTTCCGCCTCTACCAAAAAGTCGCTGCCGCCAAGCTGGTTGGGGCGGATGTCTAAAGCCTGGTAATCGTGTACGGCCGTCGCCTCTTCCCCAAGGCCATACGTGGTCACATCCACATCCCCGGCATCAATCTGCTGCCGAAATTGCTGGATACCCGGATCGTCGCCGCAGAGAATCAGATGCCCATCATCTGGTAGCAGGCGGACAAAATCGGCAAAGGCAGCCCAATAATCCGCCTCGGTGGGGAAAACATCGGGATGATCATGTTCCAGGCTGGTAATGACCGCTACTTCCGGCTGGAGACCGAGGAACATATTGTCGTACTCATCCGCTTCTACCAGGAAATAGTCACCGTCTCCGTAACGGCCGTTGCTGTCCAGCGCCGGTAACACGCCGCCCACAATAATCGTCGGGTCCAGTTCCGCTTCCAGCAAAATCTGGGCAATCATGCCCGTCGTTGTCGTTTTGCCATGCGTCCCGGCCACGGCAATGCCAATCTTCTCCGCCATGAGCCGGCCCAGCAAGTCAGCCCGCTTCAACAGGGGTAACCCGGCTGCCTGCACTGCCACCACTTCCGGGTTGTCGGCCGGAATAGCGGACGATATGACCACAGCGTCGGCCCCGGCGATGTTTTCCGCCCGGTGGCCTTCGTAAATTGTGGCGCCGTTTTGTTGTAATACGGCCGTCATTTCATTCAGCGTCATATCCGAACCCGAAACCCTGAATCCACGCCCCAGCAGCACCCGGGCAATGGCCGACATCCCTGACCCGCCAATGCCCACAAGGTGAAAGTGCATCCCTGCTTGAAGTGTAAATTCATAATCTTCCATAACTCACAAAACTGATTTTACAGACGAGTACGGCAAAAAATTAAAAAACCCAGGTAAATCCGTCCGATCCGTATCATCCGTGTCTTCATTAAAAAATTCCCACAGTCCCCTAAATCATAGCAATAAGTACAAACAAGAAAATGACAATCATTATATAAGGCAGATAAGGTGACAGGAGCGGAATAGGCAGGTTGGCAATAATGTTAGTTGCGGCCGATTCCATTCCTGGTCGGGTGATGATTTCCGTGGGGAATGGATAGGGTACACCCGGCGAATACCGTACCCATGATGCCATGCCTGTCGTAAAATATTCCAGAAAAGCCCAAATACCACCAATCACCAGATAACCATTGATGGCGCCGATTACAAAGCCCAACAATTTGTTTCCCAGACTTTTTTCCAGCTTCAAGCGTGCCGCAACAGATGGAGACAATGACGGCCCCTGATAGCTGAAAAATGTAATCACAACAAGTATGGAGGCGAACAAAAAGAAAGAACGTCTGGCGGCCGTTAGTTCATCACCCAGTCCGGCGGCCGTCCAACCCACCAGATTCAATATCTGAAAGCCAAATTGGTTGATGGCAAACAAGGCCAGGACAATACCGGAGGTGGCGATGAGTTCCCTGTGCCAGCCGCGTAAGGAGCCGGAAAGAGAAAACAGAAGAACCATAAGCCAGAAAAGTATCAGTAAACTAAGCATCTGAGTTGACCCTTACCGCATCTCCGGCCACATCCAGAATCAGATCGGCCAGATTATCGGCGCCGTTGGGAATATCCAACGCTTTGGCCGCTTGACGCATCTGCGCCAAACGAGCCTCATCGTTGAGTAAAACCGTGATGGCCGGCAGCAGCTTTTCCGGCAGTTGTTCATCCGTTAACTGCACGGCCGCGCCCCGCTCTGTTAAATAATCCGCATTCACCTTTTGATACCGCCAGGCCCAGGCCAGGGGAACCAGAATCATGGGTACGCCAAAAGCCGGGCCTTCACCCAGCATACTGGCCCCCGCTCTGGCTACTACCAAATCGGCCGCCCGAAAAGCCGCCCCAATTTCATTGTGCAGATAGGGAAACGCCCGGTAAAACATCATTTGCTCATCGGTGAGTGTTGCCATGTTGGCTTCTACTTCCGGCCAAGTCAGCGTGCCGCTGATATGAATCACCTGCACGGTGGTCAGAAGCTCCGGCAAAATGCCCATCAGAGCCTGGTTAATTGCTTGTGCGCCCCGGCTGCCGCCAAAGACGAATAAAGTCGGCCGTCCTGGTTTCAGGTCAAATTGGGCCAACGCCTCTGCTTTGCTCAAACGGAGAGCTTTGCGTAACTGCGGCCGTACCGGATACCCGGTTACTACCAGTTTGTCCGCCGGTATGTAGGCTTCCGAGCCGCTGGTGGTAGCCCCCACTTTTTTGGCCTGGGGCAGGGCAAAGCGGATTGATTGCCCCGGTTCCACGTCCGGTAAAAAAATGACAATAGGCGTTCCCGTTATACGAGCAGCGACTGCTACCGGCGCGGCCATATAGCCGCCGGTCATCAGCATCACATCCGGCTGAAAGCGGTGCAAAATACGGTATGCTTTGGGCACACTCACAGCCAGTTCCGCACCGTGGATGGCCTTTTTATATAAAGGCATCCCGGCAATCGCTCCGCCGGCAATCGTTTCTAATTGCAAATCCGCCTGACGTACCAAACTTTCTTCCATCTCTCCTTTCGTACCAATCCAGAGAAAATCCTTTCGTTGATACCCTCTTTCTCGCAATGCCGTTACGGCCGCCAGCGCCGGATATATGCCGCCGCCAGTGCCTCCGGCGCAAATGAGAATTTTCATGGTAATTAGTAATTGGGTAATTACCCAATTACTTAATCACTCCTTTTCCCGACAATTTCACCGGCTGTGGCTTTTGGTGTTTGGTGATGGCGCTGTCACGGGAAATGCTTAATAATATCCCTA
>JAJRTP010000218.1 GCA_024278255.1 Chloroflexota bacterium
GAGACGCCCTCCATCAGATCGCCATCCCCGGCAATGACGAAGGTGTGGTGGTTCATCACCTCGTAGCCGGGCCGGTTGAAGCGGGCGGCTTGCCAGCGTTCGGCCAGAGCCATACCGACGGCCGAAGAAATGCCCTGGCCCAACGGTCCCGTGGTCATTTCCACACCGGGCGTATGACCGTATTCGGGATGCCCCGGCGTGCGGCTGCCCCACTGCCGGAACTGTTTGATGTCTTCCAGCGACAAATCGTAGCCGCTCAGGTGCAGCAGAGAGTAGAGCAGCATACTGCCATGTCCGGCCGATAACACAAAGCGATCTCTGTCCGGCCATTCCGGGTCTTGCGGGTCAAATTTGAGAAATTGTGACCACAGAACAGTGGCCGCATCAGCCATCCCCATAGGCAGGCCGGGATGGCCGGAATTGGCTTTCTGGATAGCATCCATTGACAGGGTGCGGATGGTGTTGACAGTTAATTGATATGAATCCATGGCGATCTCCTTGCGTGATGCGTATTGCGTGATGCGTATTATGGCGTATTTTGTTGACGTAGTACGTAATACGCAATACGCTATAATACTTTTTCGGTTAAGTATACCCTGTAGCGCGGGGATTGGTACTATTATTTCGGGTAGGAATGAGGTGGAAATGATGACTGACTGGAGCAAACGAAAGAGATTGGAAGCAGCCATTGCCGGGGAGCAACCGGATCGTCCGCCGGTGGCTTTGTGGCGGCATTGGCCGGGGGATGACCAGAATGCAGGATCCCTGGCGGCGGCGCATTTGCAGTGGCAGCGGGATTATGATTGGGATTTAGTGAAGGTGGGGCCGGCCAGTAGTTTTTCGGTGACGAATTGGGGTTTGCAAGATCGCTGGGTCGGTCATATTGAGGGAACGCGGGAAATCATCCACCAGCCCATCCAGCAGGTGGAAGATTGGCAAAAGCTGGCGGTGCAAGACCCATCCCAGGGGATGCCGGCGGTGCAGCTTGAGGCGCTGCGGCTGGTGGGTGAGGGGTTGGGCGAGGAGACGCCGTTTATTGCCACTATCTTCTCGCCGCTTTCTCAGATGAAGTACATGGCGGGCAATGAACGGCTGGTGAGCCACATGCGCCAGTATCCGGATTTGTTCCGGGAGGCGCTGGCGGTGATTACGGAGAGTACGATTCATTACGTGGAAGCGGCGAAGGCGTCGGGAATCAGCGGTATTTATTACGCGGTGCAGCACGCCCGCTATCCGGTGATGAGCCGGGCAGAGTTTGCGGCGTTTGGACGGCCGTATGACCTGCAAATCCTGGAAGCGGCCTCTGATCTGTGGCTGAATGTGCTGCACGTACACAGCACGGACATCATGTTTGACCTGGTGGCCGATTATCCGGCGCAGATTGTGAACTGGCATGATCGGGATACGGCCGTCTCCCTCACAGAAGGTCTGGCCCAAATTCAGGGCGCGGCCAGCGGCGGCGTCAGCCAATGGACACTGCACCAGGAATCACCGGAGCAGACATTGGCCGAGGTTGAAGATGCGCTGCGCCAGACAGACGGCCGTCGCCTCCTCCTCAGCACCGGTTGTGTAGCCATGGTGACGACGCCTTTGCGCAACATCCGCGCCTTGCGGGAAGCTGTCAATCAGTGAAAATCTAACGAATCCGCGCTTATCCGTGGTTCTCTACACAGCCAATTGCTTTCATCGCGTCAAACGTCGTCTCGTGGATGTGGTCTGCGCCGAAGTGATCTATGAAGCCTACTTTTTTGAGCCTGTCCATGACCGGCCCTTTGAAGGCGGCCAGGTGAAAGATGACGCCGGCGTCGCTTAATTCCCGGTGCAGGGATTCCAGCGTTTCCAGGGCAGAGGCGTCTATGAAGTTAACGGCCGTGCCAATCAAAATAAAATGCTCTATTTCCGGATGATCGGCCACATAGCCTAACGTAGCGTCCTCCAGGTAGGAAGCATTGGCAAAATAGAGGCTTTCGTCTATGCGGATGGCGATGGCCTGGGGGCAGGTTTGCACGTCGTGGCGCAAGACGTTGCGGTAAATTTCACTGTCCCCCAAACGGCCGACGACGGCTACGTGCGGCCGGCTGGTGCGCCAGATGAAAAGCAGCAGGGAGACGCCTATACCTACCAGAATCCCTTTCTCAATGCCCACAATGAGAACGGCCAGGAAGGTGATGATCATAGAAATGGCGTCTGCTTTGTTATATTGCCAGACGAAGCGCAAGGTTTTCACATCAATCAGGCCAAAAACAGCCACCATGATGATGGCCGCCAGAACGGCGCGGGGTAGAAACTGGAAAAGCGGGGTGAGGAAAATGACGGTAAGGGCGATGAGGACGGCCGTAATAATCGAAGCCAGCCCCGTATTGGCTCCCGCTTCAAAATTGACGACCGAGCGGCTGAACCCGCCCGTTACCGGATAGCCGCCAGTGAAGGTGGCGCCCAGATTGGCCGCGCCCAGGGCGATGAGTTCCTGGTTGGATTCTACCTTTTGCCGCTTTTTGCTGGCCAGGGATTTAGCCACGGAGATACTTTCCATGAAGCCGACGAAGGCGATGGTCAGGGCAATGGGGAGGAGGTCGAGCCATACGGCCGTGTCCAGCACCGGCATGGTCAGGGGCGGCAGTCCGGCGGGCACGTCGCCTACCACTTTCACGCCAAACTTTTCCGCCAATCCGGCCAGAATGACGACGGCTGTGCCCAAAACCACAATGATCAGCGGCCCGCTCTTGCTGATGGGAATAGCCAGACTGTTGGGCAGTCGGCTGTTTTTCAACTGTTTGCCCAAGACAAATTTGAAATAGACCAGAATGGCAATGCTGACCACGCCGATGGCCAGCGTGACCAGATTGGTTTCCGGGCTGTGCCGGACGGCGTTTTGCACGGTTTCGATGAAATCAGTGCGGGGGATGTTAATGCCCAGCAAATGCTTTAGCTGGCTGAAGCCGATGACCAGGGCGGCGGCGCTGGTAAACCCGGCCAGCACCGGATGGCTGAGGAAGTTGACCAGAAAGCCCACTTTGAATAGTCCCATTAACGCCTGAATGATGCCCACCAGCAGCGCCAGCGTGAGGGCCAGTTGGACATACAACGTCATGTCCGTACCAGCCAGATCGCCCACGCCAGCGGCTACCAACAAGGAGACGATGGCCACCGGCCCGACGGCCAACGCCCGGCTGGTTCCCATCAGGCCGTAAATAAACAAGGGCAGGATGCTGGCGTACAGTCCTACCTGCGGCGGCAGTCCGGCCAGCAGGGCGTAGGCCATCCCCTGTGGCACCAGCATGATAGCCACAATCAATCCGGCCAGCAGATCGCCGGACAACCAGACGCGCTGGTAATTTTTCCCCCACACCAGGACGGGCAGATATTGTTTGAGGTTGAATTTTTTGGGGTGTGCCTGGGATGACGTTGTGGTGGTCATGGCAGCCTGTTGGGCGATTTGCCAAATCGCCCTGCTTTATTTACTGGATGGGGAGGCCGACCATACGCCAGCCAATCATACCGCTGCTCAGGTTGATGGTGTTTTCAAAACCGATTTGGGCTAATTGTTCGCAGGCAACCATGCTGCGGTTGCCGGAGCGGCAAATGAAAACGATGGTTTGGTCTGCGGGCAGTTCGTCCAGGTGTTGGCCCAGGACGGACAGGGGCAGCAGGCGAGAACCGACAATGTGCCCGTCGTACTGGTATTCGCCGGGAGTGCGCACGTCTACCAAAAGGAGGGGTTCACCGGCATCCAGACGTTCTTTCAGTTCGTTAGGGGTGATGTTCTCGATTTTAGGTACAGTGGTTGTTTGTTTATTCTGATTAAATAAGTTGCGAAACATTTCATATTCTCCTGAGAATGAGTACAACAGATGAGGGAAGAAACAGATTTTTTCTACAAAAACAGTTTGTTTACCTTCGATCTGTTGTGAATTATAAAAGCGGGGAATTTGTTAACCCTGCCTTGTTATTGATTTTACGCCGTCAAGTATACATGATGCTGAAAACTCCGGAAAAGTTCGACGTGACAAATCAACACATTTGTGAGATGAATAGGGGAATGAAAAACTACACGAATATCTCCAACCCATACTGGAAAATTTCAACGACAAGCGCGTTGTAGACAAGATAAAGCAGACC
>JAJRTP010000219.1 GCA_024278255.1 Chloroflexota bacterium
CCACCCCCTGGCTGCTGCGCCGGATGGTAGAATTGACGGACGGCCGTAGCCTGCAAGCGAATGTGGCTTTGTTGAGGAATAACGGCCGTGTCGCTGCCCAAATCGCCGCAGCCCTCAGTCAAACAGGCTAAAAATTTGCATTTTCATCAAGACCACTATTTGAGTATAATACGGCTTGGATGAGGTTATGGGAGCAAATAAATAAAAGAACCGTTTACCTCTCAATTCGGGTATAATCTCAAGAGTGACACTTAAAAATGTCCAAGCTGTAGTTTCCCGCAGCAATGTCTGTCAGACAAAACAATCCAGACACATATGAAAAAATCTTTGGCAGCAAGAATTCATAAAGAATTCAGAAATCTTAACAGGTACATCATAGCAGTGGCTGTGTTCCTGTTTCTGTTTTTGCTGGCTGCCACTATTTTCATCTACGTGTACCTCATCCCCACCGAACCGCTCACCTGGATTCCCAGCCTCGTCATCGTAGCCATCATTTATTGGCTGGCAATCGGTACCATCTACTTCCTGGTTGATAAATACAGCGTGCGTCTGCGCAGTTTAATTGTGCAGGTTGTGGGCGCCGAATTGCAGCAGTTGCGGGCAGCCAACAGACGAGCCGAATCACTCCAATCCATGGCTTCTGTTATGCGTGGTACTCTGAGTTTTGAAAAAGTGGTAGAAGAGGCGCTGAACGTGTGCAGCCTGGCCATTGAAGAAATGGGTGTACCAGCTCATGCCCTGGTCGGCGCTGTGTTTTTGTACGATGGGGACGAACTGGTACCGGTAGCCACTCGCCGCTTTACCCAGGCAGATGTGGCTCGTTCCTTGCGCGGCGAGCAGGGCATTGTGGGAGAGGCCTTGCAAGGAGCCGAACCCCTCACCACTGACAATCCCAAACAAGACCCGGAACTGCGCACTTTTATGGCTTTCCAGAACTGTCTGACGGCCGCCTGCATTCCCCTGCGGGCCGGGTTTCAAATTTTTGGGGCGATTGTGATTGGTTCGACAATGGCCGTTAAATTCGACAAAGAACATTTTGAGTTGTTCAACGCTGTGGCTGATCAGGCGGTAATCGCTCTGCAAAATGCCCAGTTGTACCAACGGCTGGAAGAGGAAAAACAGCGTATTATCCAGGCAGATGAGGATGCCCGAAAGGAGTTGGCCCGCGATTTGCACGATGGCCCCACGCAGAGCATCGCGGCCATAGCCATGCGCATCAACTACATTCGCTCTTTGCTCTCCCGTGACCCGGAACAGGCCTTGGTTGAGTTGGAAAAGGTTGAGGAGTTGGCCAAGCAGACATCGAAGGAAATTCGGGGGATGTTGTTTACGTTACGGCCGTTAGTCCTGGAAACTCAAGGTTTGTCAGCCGCGGTGGAAACATTAATAAATCGGATGAAAGAAGCAGACGATCTCAATGTCCGGCTGGTGGGCGGCCAAAATGGCGATCTGTTGGACGAACATGCCCAAAGTGTGGTCTTTTCCATCGTGGAAGAAGCGCTGGGAAATGCCCGCAAGTATTCTCAGGCTAATCTGATTGAAGTGCGTTTCTGGCAAGAAGACAATCTGTTCGTTTCTGTCGTCCGTGATGATGGCCTGGGGTTTGACACTCAATCGGTCAATAAAGATTACAGTACCCGCGGCAGCTTAGGCATGGTCAATATGAGGGAACGGGCAGAACGGGTGGATGGTTCGCTCCGTCTGGAATCCACGCCGGGGCACGGCACGTCTGTCACCCTCGTTATACCTCTGGACAAACACGGCCGTCGTCAAAGAACCTGAGTTTTGCTTTTTTTGTTGTGTCTGCCGCCAGATCATTCTCCGCAATTAAAGCCATACCTCTCTGGTTAACAGCCGGACTTAGCTTTTTAGGTTATTTACTGCTGGCTGTCTGGTTCCCCCTCCAACCCCATTTCAACGTCTACCCTTTAGCTGACATTCGTGATTTCACGCCGTCACTGGGTGAGGGGCTGGCCTATGGGCTGCTTTTGTTGGCCTTGTTCGGCCTGTACGCCTTGGCTTACCAGCGGGTGCGACATATGGCCGGGGCGCCGCGACTGGTTGTGATTCTGCTGACGGCCGTTCTCTTCTGCCTGCCCCTGCTGCAAACTTTCCCCGTCAATGCTACCGACATTTATCGCTACGTCATTCGGGGGCGGGTAGCTAGTGTGTATGGCGAAAATCCATACGAATCTCCGCCTGCCGCCTTCCCGGACGATCCCTTTTTGCCGCTGGCGGGGGAATGGGCCGGAGAGACGTCCCCCTATGGGCCAGTGTGGGAACTGCTGTCGGCAACTGTGACTAGCATCACGCGCGGCAACCTGCTGGCCGGACTGCTGGCCTTCAAACTGGTAGGGCTGCTGGCCTTCATTGCCAGCGGCGCTCTCATCTGGCTTATCCTGCCCGCGGCTCCCGTGCAGCGACGCCTGGGCTACACGCTTCTCTGGGCCTGGAATCCGGCGCTGCTGCTCACCTTCATCAGCGACGCCCACAATGACGCTTTGATGATCTTCTGGCTGCTGCGGGGGTTGTGGCTGATGCGGCGGTATTCGGTGACGCTTGGTTTTCTCGTCATGCTGCTGGTCCCGCTGACCAAGCCGATTGCCCTACTGCCGCTCCCTTTGTTTTTCATCGCCGGCTGGCGTGATTTTGCCGCTCTTAAAGAACGGCTGCACTTTTTGTTGGTTACGGCCGTAGGCGGACTCATCTTGTTATTCCTGGCTTTTCTCCCTTTCGGTTCCCCTTTGGAACTGGTCGCCCGGCTGCTGCGGGAAGCGACGAATAACCCCGGTTTTTCTCTGAGTACGCTGATTTTGCTGCTGTTTGTCCGCCTGAATTTGCCGCCGCCCCTTGAGCAAATGGCGCTGCTGGGATCGCTCTTGTTTGGCGGTTTGGCTTTGTGGCTGGCCTGGCGTACCTGGCACGGCCGTTCCCCCATTCGCGGCGCAGCGAATATTTTTGCCGGATACATAGCGCAGGCACTGGCCTTTCGCTTGTGGTATTCTACCTGGCCCTTCCCCTGGCTATTGCTGGACAGGACGGATGATGGGGTAGACGGCCGTCTCTCCTACCGGCTCAAAGTAGGCTTGTGGTTTTTAGTGACGGTGCAGTTGTCTGTTTTGATTTATGGGCACGGCCGTGTTTTCCTGCTGAGCGGCAATCATTTTCTGGCCCATCTTATTGGCGTACCCTTTACCTTTGGCCTGCCCTTTCTGCTGGCCAAGTTCAAGTAGCCGCGGTGTCTTACCGCACCACATAAACGCGGTAAGAAACCGCGGCTACCAAACGAGGAGATTATGAGCAATCGTGTAGCAATCAACAGTCTGGCCCCGGATTTCACCCTGGATGATTGGCAGAGCAAACCAATCTCTTTATCCAATTATCAGGGGCAAAAGCATGTAGTTCTGGTTTTAAACCGGGGCTTTTCCTGACCTTTCTGCCGCCGGCACATGGCGCAGTTGCGTCAGGATTATGACAAGTTTGCTTCACTGAACACAGAAATTATCGTGGTTGGCCCCAATGATGCAGAAGATTTTCAGGAGTATTGGCAGGAACACAACCTGCCATTTGTGGGTCTGCCAGACCCGGAGCACACGGTTCTAAAGCTGTACGGGCAGGAAATCAAGCTGTTCAGGCTGGGGCGGATGCCGGCGCAGGTCATCATTGATAAAACGGGGCAGGCGCGCTACGTACACTACGGTCACTCCATGCGCAACATCCCGGAAAACCAGGAACTTCTCACGCTGCTTCAACAACTCAACGGGAATTCTGGTCAGTAATAAAAACAGCCGCAATTGTTGCGGCTGTTTTTACGTTTATCCTGCAATTTCCGCTAATTTCCCCGGATGAGAAGTGGCAGAAAAATATAAAAGGTTTCTTCTGTTGGTGGCTCTGGTGAGGGAATCTGCGTTGGTGTAGCCGTGCTAGTTGGTGTAGCTGTACTCGTCGGAGTGGCCGTAGCCGTGCTGGTTGGTGTGGCTGTACTTGTCGGGGTGGCCGTAGCTGTACTTGTTGGTGTAGCCGTACTCGTCGGGGTAGCTGTGCTGGTTGGTGTATTCGTCGGTGTGGGCGTATTCGTTGGCGTCGGTGTAGGTGTTGGCGCATTCCCATACACAGCGCCCGGGCTGATCCAGAGTGGGGGCTGTCCGTCAGGAGGCACGCCGTTTCCCCCATCATTTAGCGTGCCAATCCAGCCCATACCGGTATCATCTGTTAGCGTCAACCCAGAACCATCAGACATTTTGTAATAAGCCGCCAGGCCCGGCTCATTACCTGGCAGCGTATAGTTTATGTCCTGGGCAATTTCAACGGCCGTGCGCGCCGTATTCCAGATACGCACTTCATCAATCTGCCCTTCAAACGCCCAAACGCGCGTGGCATTATTCATAATCCCGCCAATATGTAGAACGGGTAACCCTCCGGTACTGGGCTGCATAGTTGCGCCGCTAGGCACACTCCCTACCTCTACGCCATCTTTGTAGGCATATAAAGTACCATTCTCATGTACCAGAGCAATGTGTGTCCAACTGTCCAACGTATATTCGATGGGAATCATCTGGTCGCCATTCGCATCATGGTTCCAAACCCAGATACGATCCTGTCCATTCACCGTACCTCTTGAAATTCCCCACCAGCGCGGCCGGTCGCCAAAAATAGCGTCACAACTGGCAGGGCCAGGGTCTGTACAGGTAGCCACACCCATCGGTTTTACCCACAAACTGACGGTTTTTGTCATTTCCCAACCGGCAGCCATGATAGACGACGTTTCCGCCAGCTCCACAAAATCGTTATTGCCGTCAAATTGGAGGGCAAAATCTCCGGTAGGCAGGGCTGTAGCCGTACTCGTGGCTGTCGGGGGGAGCGGCTCTGTCATCGCACCCGAAGTGACCCAATTGGCATTTCCCATACCTCCCAGTAAGGTTCCGGTAAAGGTATTAGGGCTGTCATCAGAAAGAGTGGTGCCGGAACCATCAGACATCTGGTAGTAGGCGGCCAAATCAGCCCAATTGGGATGGGTGTTGTCAACGCTTTGGTAAAGCCAATCTTGAATAGTCGTTTGGGGCAAGGCTGCATTCCACAAACGAACTTCATCAATTTCGCCGGGGAAATACTGGCCCCGGTCTGTGCCGCCAAAGTACAAGATGCCGCTACCACTGGTAGCACCGCTGGGTACACTGCCAACCAAAACGCCGTTTTTGTAAGCGTATAAGGTACCGGCTTCATGAACCATAACAACCTGTATCCATTCACCCGGCGTAAAATCTATACCGATGGTATCTGTACCATCGCCATCCCCATTCCACACCCATATTTTGTCGCTGCCATTATAATCAGCACGAGTGATACCAAACCAACGGGGATGGTCTGTGCCCACAATCATTGCACCCAACTCAGGTATGGCAGCCGGGCCGGCCGCAGCCGAGGGTTTTACCCAAACGCTGATTGTTTTGGTGCTTTCCCAACCAGCATTCATGATGGTTGCCATATCGCCAATTTCCACATAGTTCGCAGTGCCGTCAAAAGCCAGGGCATAGACAGCATTTTCCGTGCTGGCGGGGATAACAATGATGACGATTAACAAAACGGGCAGTAATAGTAAAATTGCGCCCCATCTAAATTTTTTCCGAAAAGTAACGAAGTGTTCCTGTTGTTTTAACATCTGACTCCTCCATGAAGATGTTTCGCCAACTACATAATAGAGAGACGAGGAACTACAATGTCAACTCATCTGGAAAGGATAAAAATCGAATCTATTTGACTTAGTAAGCGGCCAACAATAAATTATCTGAAATGGAAGGCCGCTTACTCGAAGCCCGTTCGCCAATTCCGCTAACTTATTTGCGAACGGGCACTTAAGCTATAAAGGAACAATCCAGCCTGTTATCTACCCGGGCTGATCCAAAGGGGTGGCTGACCATCAGGGGGAACACCACGTGCGCCATCATAGAGTGTCCCGTTCCCGCCATTGCCGCTGTTGTCCGTTAACGTGATGCCAGAACCGTCAGTCATTTGGTAATAGGCAGCCAGGCCGTTTTCGCTCCCTGTCAGGGATTGGTTCATATCCTGGCTGATTTCAGCCCCGGTGCGAGCGATATTCCAGAGGCTTACTTCGTCTATCTGCCCGGAAAAGGTCCAGTTCCGGCTGGTGGAATTGATAATGCCGCCCATGTGCAAGACTGGTTGCGCGCCTGTATTCGGCTGCAAAGTGGTACCGCTGGCTATACTGTCTATTTCCACGCCATTTTTGTAAGCGCGTAATGTGCCGTTGCTGTGAACCAGGGAAATATAGGCCCATTCGTCAACCGTGTAATCAATACCAATCATCTGGTAACGGCCGTCATAATTCCAGACCCATATGCGATCATTACCGCCGACTGTCCCCCGCGAAATGCCCCACCAGCGCGGCCGATCCCCCAGGATATTGTCGCAATGGGCCGGGGTAGGCGCTGTGCATGTGGCCGACCCGGTAGGCTTCACCCACAAACTAACAGTTTTCGTGTCCTCCCAGCCGGCCGCAAACAAGGTGGAGGTTTCGGCCAGTTCCACAAAATCGTTATTGCCGTCAAATTGCAGGGCGTAGCCGCTGCCGGGAACAGCCGTGGCTGTCGGCGGGGGTGGTGTGCTGGTTGGAGGCACGGCCGTCGCTGTAGCTGTTGGCGGCTGCGGTGTATTGGTGGGAATTACGGCCGTCGCTGTCGGTGTTGCCGTCGGCGGCAGTGGTGTATTGGTGGGAATTACGGCCGTAGCTGTTGGTGTTGCTGTCGGTGGCAGCGGTGTATTGGTGGGGAGTACGGCCGTAGCTGTTGGTGTTGCTGTCGGTGGCAGCGGTGTATTGGTGGGAATTACGGCCGTAGCAGTTGGCGGGAGCGGCGTGTTGGTGGGCACAACGGCTGTGGCAGTTGGCGGGAGCGGCGTGTTGGTTGCAGTCGGCGGTACTGACCCGCCGGATATAGCGCCGGGGCTGACCCAAAGAGGCGGTTGTCCATCAGGCGGCACAGTATTTGTTCCATCCTGAAGTGTCCCAGTCCAGCCCTGACCGCTGTCGTCAGTCAATGTCAAACCGGAGCCATCAGACATCTGATAATAAGCAGCCAGCCCACTCTCGTTACCGGTCAAAGTTTGATTCATATCCTGCGCAATTTCCGCACCCGTGCGTGCTACATCCCACAAACGCACTTCATCTATCTGGCCGGAAAATGTCCAATTTCTGGCAGCGTTATTGATAATACCTCCCATATAAAGAACAGGCTGGCCGCCAGTGCTGGGCTGTAGCGTCGTGCCACTGGACACGCTGCCGACTTCAACGCCATTCTTGTAAGCCCGCAAAACGCCATTGCTATGGACCAGCGCAATGTGTGTCCATTCATCGGTTGCGTAATCAATCCCAATCATGTCGTAATTGCCGTCATAATTCCAGACCCAGATGCGGTCATTCCCGCCGACTGTCCCGCGCGAAATACCCCACCAGCGCGGCCGGTCACCAAATATATTGTCGCAATGGGCCGGCGAAGGTGCGGTACAGGTAGCTGTTCCGGTTGGTTTCACCCACAAGCTAACCGTTTTTGTATCTTCCCAGCCGGCTGCCAGGATGGCGCTGGTTTCAGAAAATGTCACAAAATCGTTATTGCCATCGAATTGAAGCGCGTACCCTCCGCCGGAACCGGGCGTTGCCGTGGGAAGCACGGCCGTACTC
>JAJRTP010000220.1 GCA_024278255.1 Chloroflexota bacterium
AGACCCGCCGATTGGCTGGCGGTTCTGTCGCTGTTAATCGTGTTGTTTTCTGTAGGCGGCTACCTCTGGTTCCTCATCCAATACCCCATGCCGGACAAAGGGGACACCATCAAAGCCACCTACCTGCTGCACATCTTCCCCTTTACCGCCATTTTGGCTGCCAACTGGATGGAACAATGGCGCGAGCATCATCCCCGCCTGTACCGTGTCGCTTGGGTGATGCTGTTGTTAACGGCCGTGGCCGCCGCCCCCCTATGGCTGACACGGTACAGTTAAAAATTTCCACCGCAAAGACGCAAAGAGCGCCAAGTTTTCTCTAAAAAAGCCCTCTCTGCGTTCTCCGCGCCCTCCGCGGTTTAATCACCCGGCCTCACCCCCACATACCGGGCGCGGGGGCGGATAAGCTGCCCCAATTGATACTGCTCCATCGCCTGACCAATCCAGCCCGCCGTGCGCCCCAGAGCAAAGAGGGCCAACGGCGTGCCTGACGGCAGTTCCAGCGCCCAAGCCAACGCTGTCAGGGCAAAATCTATATTGGGCTGCAAGCCTACCGTGTCAGCCATACCCTGCGCCACGGCTTGAGCCAATAGCGTGCCCGGCGCGTCCGGCAATACGGCCGTCACCTGTGCCAACAACGCCCGCCCTCGCGGATCGCCATCCGGGTAAAGGGGATGCCCAAAGCCGGGGATGCGTTCCCCGCGCTTCAGCCGGTCGCCAATAACCCGGTGCGCCTGCTGCGGCGTGCCCACTTCCCGCAAAAAAGCATCCACCCGTCCCGTCACGCCGCCATGCAGCCGCCCCTGCAAGGTAGACAGCCCGGCAATGACCACTTGATACGGCGTAGCCTGCGCTGAAGCTGCTACCCGCGCCGTAAAAGCGGAGGCGTTCAACTCGTGGTCGGCGCAGTAGATAAGGGCGGTGTTAAACAATTCGGCCGCCTGCGGTATCTGTGCCGTCCACACCTCTTGCAGCCGTTGGGCCATCGTACCGTTCACCGAGAACTGATTACCGTCCACCGACACAACGGCCGTCAGCAGCAACAATATTCGCTGGCCGGTCAGGGCTACGGCCGTTTCCCGCAAATCATACCCGGCCAAATCCTGCGCCCCGGCCAATGGCAACACCACCTGAAACGCCTCCGCCGGAGACAAATCGGCCGTCGCCGGGGCCATCTCCTGAACCAACGGCCAAAATGCCGGGGGGAGTTGTTCGATAAACGGGGCAAATTCCCCTTGCCAAAGCAGTAGCGCCACTTCTTCAAAGCTGTGTTCTTGCGGCAGGGTCAGCACATCATGGCCGCGGTAGGTGAGACGGCCGTCTTCAATCAGCGTGATGGCCGATTCCAGCAGCGGCGCGCCCCAGTTCAGGGCCGATTCCACCGCTTTGGCCGGACTGCGCCGCATCTCCTGCCGCGCCTGCAAAGCGGCTACGTCCTCCTGCCGGTAACGCCGCGCCCGCGTCTTCCCCTCCCCCGGCTCGGAGCGGATCAACCCCCGGCTGACATAGGCGTATAATGTGGGCAACGTAATGCCAAGGGTATCGGCGGCTTCCTGGGCAGTGAGGTAGCGTTTCTTGTTCATGGTATCTTGCTGTGGGTGAGTACAACGAATGAAGGAACAAACGAATTTTTCTTGTCTGATTCAATCAATTCGCTCATTCTCTGATTCGTTGTACTCACCCTCCCATCTCCTCCACAATTTCCTGCAATAACGTCATATCCAGATTTCCTCCGGTCAACACGCACACCACTGTTTGCCCGGCAATGTCCAGACGGCCGTCCAGCAGCGGCGTTATGGCGATGGCTCCGGACGGTTCGATGACCAGTTGCTGTTCGGCCAGCAGGCTGTAGACGGCGCGACGGATGGCGGTTTCGCTGGCGAGGAGGATGTCGGGGGGAGTCGCCCGTACCACAGCAAAAGGAACCGCGCCAAAACCACCTGCCAACCCGTCGGCAATGGTGGGTTCGTGGTCATACGGGTCAATCGCCCGGCTGGCCTGCAAACTGAGCAGCGCGGCCGGACTGGCTTCCGGCTGCACGCCCACGATGCGGCCAGCGGGATGGATGGTTTGGGATACGGCCGTCACCCCCGCCAACAGCCCGCCGCCCCCCACCGGCAGCAAAATCGCATTCACCTGGGGCATCTCCCGAAAAATCTCCCAGGCAACTGTGGCCTGTCCCGTTATCACCTCCAGATCGTCATACGCCGAGATTTCCACCGCGCCCGTCTCATCGGCAAAGGCCGCCGCTGCCTGATGCGCGTCCTCATACGTCTGCCCGGCCAGATGCAGCCGGACGGGGTAACGGCGCAGTTTGTTAATTTTGGACAGCGGCGCCGTCTCCGGCACAAAAATATCTGCCGCAACCCCACCCCAGGATTGTACAGCGTGCGCCACCCCCAGCGCGTGATTGCCAGCCGATGCGGCCACAATCCCCCGCGCCTTTTCTGCCTCCGTCAAACGGCCGATTTTATGCAGCGCGCCGCGCACCTTGAAGGAGCCGGTTGGCTGTTGATTCTCCAACTTCAGCCAGACGTCAGCCCCGGTATACTCGCTCAAAAATGGGCTGTGGACAAGCGGTGTCTGATGAATGTACGGTTTGATGAATTGGTGGGCCTGGATGACGGCCGTTAATGGGATCATTTCTTCTCCTCAGTCTTACGGATGATTACAACAGATTGGGAAAAATACCAGATTTTCTGCCGGAAAGCCATCTGTTTCTTGCTAAATCTGTTGTAATCCCTGGCAAAATATTACCATATATTGATTTTTCAATCAACATTGACAACGTTTACAAACCAAATCATAATAAAATCAGATTATCGAGAGTACATCACGCAAAGGAGAAAATTATGAAAAACGGAACCAATGGCGCATTTATTTCCGGGCTGGAAGGGGTGGTGGCCGCCCAGACAAAGTTAAGCCGGGTGGACGGGCTGGCCGGGGAATTGATCATCGGCGGGTTTGCTGTGGAAGAACTGGCAGCGCAGGCCGCGTTTGAGGAGACGGTCTTTTTGCTGTGGCACGGCCGTCTACCCACCACCGCCGAACTGGAAAGTTTTACCAGTCAGATGGCTGTGTTACGGCCGTTGCCCGCCCCCACCCTCACCCTTCTGGAAAACATCGCCGCCGCCGACACCCCCGTCATGGATGCGCTGCGGATGGCCGCCGGAACCCTCAGCCTGGACACGGACGAGGAGGATCAGGAACAGTTGGGGCTGGCAATTGTAGCCCGTTTCGCTTCCGTAGTGGCGGCGTACTGGCGGCTGCGGCACGGCCGTCAGCCCGTCCCCGCCGATCCTGACCTGGGGCACGCAGCCAACTACCTCTACATGCTCACCGGACGCAAACCCGGCCCGGCGCTGGTACGCGGCCTGGAAACGTACTGGAACACGGTGGTAGATCACGGCCTGAACGCTTCCACCTTTGCCGCCCGCGTCATCATCGCCACCAATTCTGACCTGGTTTCGGCAGTGACGGGAGCGGTGGGCGCGTTGAAGGGGCCTTTGCACGGTGGCGCACCCGGCCCGGCGCTGGATACGGTGTTTGAAATTGGCGCGCCGGAAAATGCGGAGCCGGTCTTGCGGGCCAAACTGGATCGGGGCGAGCGGCTGATGGGATTCGGCCACCGCGTCTACAAGGTGCGCGACCCCCGCGCCGAGGTGCTGGCCGCTGCCGCGGAGCAGATGTACCGGGCCGAAGGAGATATGGCCCTGTACAATCTGGCAAAACAGGTGGAGGAAACGGCCGTATCCCTCCTCGCTGAATACAAACCGGGGCGCAATCTGCAAACCAATGTGGAGTTTTACACCGCCCTCCTCCTGCACGGCTTGGGTCTGGACAGCGATCTGTTCACGCCGACGTTTGCCCTGAGCCGCGCGGCCGGCTGGATTGGGCATTGTCTGGAGCAGCAGGATTACGGCCGTCTCATCCGGCCCAAAGCAGAGTATACGGGGGAATACGGCCGTGTCTGGCAGCCTCTGACGCAGCGGTAACAGTTCCCCAACACATGAATTCAAGTTGGCTGCGGGCAGTTGAAAGCAGCAAAGCAAAATTCCTTTTGCCCTTTTAACATCGCGTCCGCTTATTTCTGCATTGCAATTAACAGCCAATGTACCAACAAGGGTTATCCCGGTTGTTGTTAATCCGAATTTCAAAGTGGATATGGGGGCCGGAAGAATTGCCGGTGTCACCAGTGCCGCCAATGACCTGGCCTTTGGTGACTACCTGCCCCGGCACGACGTTGATACGGCTAAGATGACCATAAAACGTCTCGTAACCGTTGCCATGATTAACCACAATGAGATAACCGTAACCATAATTGTTCCAGCCCGCATAAGTGACCGTGCCCGTGTCAGCGGCAAAAACGGCTGAACCTTCCGGCAAAGCAATATCTATTGCCGGATGCCCGTACCAGAAATATTGGGTGAAGTTGCGTGAATTGACAGGGAATTGGAACGTACCCGTCCCCACCACCACCGGGCGCACGCCGCCGCCTTCCCTGGATGTGCGGCTGGCGACGGATGACAAATCGGGCGGCGTCCAGACAAACAGTTCCCGCACCGCGCCGGGGATAAAAATGCTGGTTCCCGGATACAGCCGGTAAGGAAATTCCAGGTGATTGGCTTCGTAGGCGATAATTTCTTCGGCAGGGATGCCGTACAGGTTGACCAGGTCTTCTAACGTTTCCCCCGGTTGAACTTCGTGCAAGACACCATCTTCCGGCAAAATAGTGAGTTCCACACCCACTTGCAGCAGGCTGGATTCCTGGCTGAGCTGCGGATTACCGCCCAAAATGGTCTCCGCTTTGATGTTGTATTTTTCGGCAATACCGCCCGGCGTCTCGCCCCGCTCCACGACGTGGGTCTGGAAGTGATGCTCCGGTTGTTGGCCCACAAATGTATGCGGATAGGGTTCCGGGGAAAGGCTGTCGTCGGTGATGACGGGCAGCTCATCGTGATTGTAGAGGGGTTCCTGAGAGGGAACATCACTGGAAATGGTGGCGGGGTTGGCGGTTACGGCCGTATCCCCCCCATGATCTTCCACCAGACTACGGGCCAAGCCCACCCGCCAGCCTACCAGCAGGGCTAACGCAATGATAATCAACACAATATGCCCGCTGGCACGTCGCCAAAAATTGTCAGGTAATGATAGCTTTTTCATAGTTTCACAGGGGGTAACAGGATAATTGGCATTGGGAATAATGGGCAATTACCCAAATACCCAATCAGTTACAGCTTTTAACCGGCCCACTAAGCCGATCCAGAGGATTCAGGCGAAAATCGTTGAGGCGGATTTCAAAATGGAGGTGCGGCCCGGAAGAACGGCCCGTGTTGCCCGTCGCGCCGATTAAGTCACCCTGATTGACAATCTGGCCGGGATAGACGTTGATACCGCTGAGATGGGCGTAAAACGTCTCGTAACCGTTGCCGTGATTGACGACGATCAGGTTGCCGTAATCATAATAAGTGCCGGCTGCATAGCTGGCGTAGGTGACTGTACCGGTGTCGGCCGCGTAGACGGGAGAACCTTCGGCCATACTCACGTCAATGGCCGGGTGAAAACCGTGATAGAACTGGGTTAAGCAACGGCCGTTGACCGGCCAGACAAAGGTTCCCGTCCCCACCACAGCCCATTTCTGCTCACCGCCACTGTTCCCCACCGACTTGGGTGCTTTGAAATAAAATTGACCAATGGAAGCTCCCGGTATGACCAACTGCGTCTCCGGTATCAAGCGGAAGAAAGGGTACTCCAGATTGTTCGGTTCATAATTAATAATATCTTCCACGGAAACATCATAAATATCCGCAATGGCTTCCAACGTGTCACCCGGTTTCACCGTGTGCAAAACGCCATCTACCGGCAGAATGACTAATTCAGCCCCGGTTTGCAGCAAATTGGCTTCCCGGTTCAGATTGGGATTGCCGCCAATCAGGGTATCGGTGGAGATGCCGTACTGCTCAGCTATGGTACCGGGCGTATCGTTACCGGTAACGACGTGGGTCTGGAAGTGATGGCTGGGCGGTTGGGCGGTGTAGGTGTGAGGATTGGGCAGGGGCGCCAAACTGTCATCGCTGATGACGTGTAAGGCTGCCAGGGAGATGTTGGCTTGGGTTACGGCCGTATCTGCTGCTGTAATTTCCTGTTCCGGTTGGGGGATCGGTGTAGGGAGAGTGGTTACGGCCGTATCCGCCGCAACTGTGTCGGTCACTTCCGTCCCAGCAAACAGGCCGATTCGCCCCAATTGACTCCCTAAAAGCAGCAACGCCACTACCGCCAGCAACACCATCTGGCCGCCATATCGCTGCCCAAACGTCCTTTCATTCTCCATAATTCAATCCGGCAGGATGCTACCACAAAGCCCTGGAAAGCAAAAACGGGCCAGTCAAAACCGGCCCGTTTCTTACAAAATGTTTATTTCCAGATGGGCTCAATTCTGGAGATTGAACCCATCTCGCCATCCTACATCATATCTTTCGTCAGCGTTTCCAGGAATTCGTAATTGGTTCGCGTCGAACGCATTCGTTCCATGACAGCGGCCGTAGCGCTGCTAATATCGTACCCCGGCGTATCCATCAGATGGCCCAACATGCGGCGCATCATGTATACCCGCTGTAACTCATCACCGGAAAGCAGCAAATCTTCGCGGCGCGTGCTGGAACGTTCAATATCAAAGGCCGGGAAGATGCGCCGTTCTTGCAGACGACGGCTTAACAACAGTTCCATGTTACCCGTGCCCTTAAATTCTTCATAAATCACATCATCCATACGGCTACCCGTGTCCACCAATGTGGTAGCGATAATGGTCAAGCTGCCGCCCCCTTCCAGATTACGCGCCGCACCAAAAAAGCGCTTCGGCGGATACAAAGCTGAGGGATCCAAACCGCCGGACAAAGTACGGCCGCTGGGTGAAACCGTCAGGTTATAAGCCCGGGCCAGACGAGTAATAGAGTCCAGCAAAATGACCACGTCCCGGTCCATTTCTACCAGCCGTTTAGCACGTGCCAGAGCCATTTCCGCCACCTTGCAATGCTGGCGTACCGGCTCATCAAAGGTAGAACTAATCACCTCGCCTTCAATCGAGCGGTCCATATCCGTGACTTCTTCTGGCCGTTCGCCAATCAGCACAACCATCAAATGCAGATCAGGATAGTTTTCTGCGATACCGTTGGCAATTTCCTTCAGCACCGTCGTTTTACCGGCCTTGGGCGGTGACACGATCAAACCACG
>JAJRTP010000221.1 GCA_024278255.1 Chloroflexota bacterium
ATCATGGCCGCTCAGGTTAGGCATCATCACGTCCAGAACCAGCAGATCAGGTTTGTCTTCTTTGACTTGACTCAGACCCTCCACCGGATCGCTGAACAGAGTCACAGCATGACCGCCACGCTCTAGCATCAGCCCCACCATTTTCAGTAATTGTTCGTCATCATCAATTACATAAATTCGCGCCACGTACTATTCTCCCTGTTGTTCGAGTGGTCGCAGTTTCCTTACCGCGCTTTCAATCTTATTTTTTGTGCAAATCCAGACAAAATACGCCGATCCGATCTTTGTGTACCAGGATGAGGTCGCCGCTGTAAGAAATATCCGGGCGCTGGGAAGCGGAGGCTTTGGCGTCAAAGACGGATTGAAAATTGCCGACGGATTGGACGATAATTTCCCGCACAGACGGTTTGCCGTCATGGATGACCTCGCCCACAATCTCAAAAGAGGGGACGGTTATAAAAACGGGGATGGGCCGGCCGCGGGTAAATATGGAACGGCCGTGCGCCGTGCCTACCGCTATCCCTTCCCGCCGGTCTTGCAGCAAGATGAAGTTGATATTGTCTTTGCGAAAAGCGGCCGTTTTGTAGCTGGCAATAATATTGCCCGGATCATGGATGCGGGAAATATAGGCTTCCTGAATATCCAGATATTTTGTATTCGGGTTAGCCAGTTCGGCATGAATGCCGCCGGCGCCTACTTTGGCTTTGCCCGTCACCCGATAGGCATCTGTAAATAAATCCAGATTGATGAGGGTGCGTACTCCAAAGCTGCCTGCCATAACGTTATGTTCTCCTTAATAAAACCAGTGTTCAGTATACAACAAAGATCAAACAATGCGGAAAGAATCAACCAATGTACAGCGCCGTAAGCGGCTAAAGCTGCGCGGTCGGGTAATGCCTTCGCCGGTAGGGCTGGCAATGGTGAAGGAACAGAAGCCTTCACCACCATAGCCCAATCCGGCCAGACACGGCCCGTTTTTGACAAAAATACTGCAATCTATTTCTCGCGCCATACGGCTTAGATTATCCAGGTTTTTGGAGTGCATGACGGCCGTATGCCGAAACCCATGTTCCGCTTCCACCGCCAGATCAATGGCCTCATCCGCGTTGGCTACCTTTACTACCGGCATAATCGGCATCATCTGTTCTGACCAGACCGCCGGGTGATTCTGATCCACTTCCACCACAATTTGCCGCACTTCCGGCCCGGCCGAAATGCCGATTTCCACCAGCAGCACACTGGCATTTTTGCCGATGAACGCCTTATTCATGTCCGCATATTTGCGCGGGCCTCTGTCTTTTACCGTTACAGCTTTCCACAGTCGCTCAAACTGCCAGCTATTCAATTTCAACGCCCCGTTGCGCGTCATCATCTGAATCAATTCATCGTGAATGGCGGCCACGGCAAACGTTTCTTTTTCCGTCGTGCAAACGATATTATTGTCAAATGAACCGCCGATGACAATATCCCGACCAGCCTGCTCAATATCGGCCGTTTCGTCCACCACCACAGGCGGATTACCCGGCCCGGCGCACACGGCCCGCTTGCCGCTGCGCATGGCCGCTTTCACCACGGCCGCGCCCCCCGTCACCGTCAGCAGGCGAATATCTTTGTGCGCCATCAGTGCCGTCGCCGATTCGATGGTGGGATTCGTCGTCCCCGTCAGCAAATCCGGCGGCCCACCTGCTTTTTGGATGGCCTGGTTAAGAATTTGTACGGTGTAATTGCTGGCTGCTTTGGCGCTGGGATGCGCCCCAAAGACGACCGCATTCCCGGCAGAGACCATGGCGATGGCGTTGGAGATGACGGTACTGGTGGGGTTGGTGCTGGGGGTCAGCGCCCCAATTACGCCCCACGGCGCCCATTCGGTAATGGTCAGGCCGTGATCGCCGCTCCAGGCGACCGTGTCCAAATCTTCGGGGCCGAGAGTTTTGTCCGCATTGAGGATGTTTTTCAGGACTTTATCTTCCACACGCCCCATCCCGGTTTCACTGCACGCCATTTCCGCCAGAACGGTGGCGTATTCCCGGCCGGCCCGGCGCATGTGGGCCACCATATGCTTGCGGATTTCCAGGGGCATTTGGTTGAGTCGTTGGAAAGCGGCTTTGGCAGCCGCGACAGCTTGATCCAGGCTGGGATAAATGCCCCATTCGGGGGTAAGGGTGTGAGGAGATGAGGGCGTGAGGGGCTGGGGGAGCGGGGGGGCAGGGGAGCGGGGGAGTGGTGCGGGCGGGACGGCCCCTACTTCCTGCATTATCCGATTGATGATGGCTTGAATTTCGCTGTCGTTCATAGAGGGCGTATTGCGTATTGCGTATTGCGTAACCGGATCGATACGCAATACGATCTATTCTTTACAGTATATTTCCTGCCCGTCTACTTCCCAGGTATCTACAATGGCCATGATGACGGCGTCACACGGCCGTTTGTCTGTCAACACCGTCTGCCGGGCGGAACTGCCGGAAGCCACCATGACCACTTAGCCTACGCCCGCACCGACAGCGTCCGCCGCCACAGCGTAGCCGCTGCCCGTCTCATTTTCGATGGTCAACCGGCGCACCACCAGGAATTTCAGCCCGTCGAGTGACTTTTCTTTGCGTGTGGAGACCAGTGTGCCTACTACTTTGCCTAAGAACATGGTTTAGTGTTCAGTGTTCAGTGGGCAGTTTTCAGTGTTCAGTGGGCAATATCTACACTCACTGAACACTGATTACTGAACACTGATTACTGATCTTCTGCGCCGCGCCCCAAAGGCAGCACCTCATCCACATTGGCGTGAGGCCGCGGGATGACGTGGATGGCGACGATTTCGCCAACTTTTCCGCACCGCGTGCGCCGGCTTCTACGGCCGCTTTCACCGCCGCCACATCGCCGCGAACAACGGCCGTCACAAACCCGCCGCCGGTCTTTTCGTAACTTACCAGTTCCACGCGGGCCGCCTTCACCATCGCATCCGACGCTTCCACCATCGCGGCAAAACTGCGACATTCAATCATACCTAACGCTTCAGTCATATTCGTCTCCTTACTTCTAAATCATAAAACGTAAAACAGAAGAGTCAATCATCCTGTTTCATATTTCATTCTTTGCCCTTCGCTCCAACCGTCCGACCGCTCACACTTTCAATGGCGTCAATTGCCGCCTGATAGCCGGCCATGCTGTCCCGCTCCTCGCCGCCTAGATAAACCCGGCCAAAACTGCCGTAGGCGCGTACTTCCAAAATGTTCAAATCGGCCCGTTTCTCGGCTTCATTGGCGGCCAACGCCGCATAAGCCGCCGGCTGCACTTCCATCACGTACAGCGTTTGTCCGGCCAAAATCATATGCCCGTGCCGCATCCGGTTGATCAACTGCACTTGATGCGGATCGATGTGGCGGATAATTTGGCTGGATACTACGCGCGGTTTTAGCCGGTCTGCCTCTTCCAACCCCAGCGCCTCCAGGATTGCCGCTCCTGCGGCCCGTACATCCGCCTGGCTGCTTGAGTGAACTTCCAGCAAGCCATAAAGCCGTTCCACAATCTGCATACCCGGCCGCACGCCGGTCGCCTTGAGAGCCACATCTGTGATGCGGTTGATCTCAATCCCCGGCGAAATTTCAATCCAGAGCGAGGCGTCTCCCGGCAAGGGCAAAAAGCCGCGCGCGACAGTGCCCAAAAAGGCGGCGTGCTGCGGCTGTAAATTATCTAGGAATACGTAACTGCGTAGTTCAACGGACAAATCAACGACTCCTTCTTGTAGGTTGCCAACGCGCCTGTTCAATCAAAATGGGATGGGAGGGCGCGGTTTCGCTGTTTTGGGCGTGGGTTGATAGTTGATCGAGTAAATAATCCAGTTTGAAGAGAAAAACGGCATCGTATTCCATGCGCCCGCAAATGTCGCAACTGGCTGCCGGCGCGTCAGGGATGACCATGATCTGGCCTTGATGCCACTGTAAATAGGGGACGCGGGTAGATTGAAAGTGACCTATGTGACAATGTTCGCAGTTCATCGCTACTGTCCTAATCTTGTTGAACGATTTGCCAAATCGTTTTACGAGTGAGCTTCTTTAACTATTTTAACGCCAGCGCTGGCCCCCAGGCGGGTTGCGCCGGCGGCCATCATCGCTTTTGCGTCGGCGTAGGTGTGGACGCCGCCAGCTGCTTTGATGCCCATATCCGGGCCGACGACCCGGCGCATCAAGGCTACATCTTCGGCGGTAGCGCCTCCGGGACCAAAGCCGGTGGATGTTTTAACATAATCGGCCC
>JAJRTP010000222.1 GCA_024278255.1 Chloroflexota bacterium
ATCCGGCGTAATGAAACGAACGCTACAATATTCCCTCTAGCGCAAACAGCATTAAGACAAACGGCCGTATTCCGGCAGGCATACGATTGGACAGGCAAAAGCAAGGTGAGAGCAGCCTTCTTTTTGGGTTGTTTGGGGAGAATATGATGTTTACAGCAACGGTAGAACCACAAGTGAATCAGGCGGAAGGTGTGTTGTTTTATACGCCGGAAGAGGCGGGGTTGTCTACGGCCGTCGCCCAATGCGGCTGCAAACGAATGCTCGTACCGTTTAACGGCTGGTGCCCGCCGGAACGGGTGTTTGCTGTAGCCTTAGAAGCGGCCCGGCAGTCAGATGTACAAATAATCCTGCTCCGTTTGCTGGAAGATGCGGCGGAATCGGAAAAATTGTATTCGGCGTTACGCGGGCTGCAAACGCAATTGCAACAGTATCCGGTGGAAGTGATGTTGGCTACGGCCGTAGGCCCTTGCCCCGACTGCATTACCGACTACGCCCGCCAGCAGGATGTGGATTTAATCGTCCTGTGTGACAATCAGGCGGATGCCGCCAGAAGCCAGGAAATGGCTGAAGCCATCCAGGCACAGCATCCCTGTCAAATGGTGGTCATCCGGGAAAACTAATGATGCTCTTCTCCGGCAAATCTGCTACGATCCCTCTTATACCAAAGAAGCAGCACACTGGAGGATCGTATGGCGGAAACATCATGGCCCACATTTCTGGAATTTGCTCTGGAAGCGGCCTGGGAGGCAGGGCGCATTACTTTGGGCTATTTCCAAACGGGGATGCAGGTAGAGCGAAAATCGGATAATACGCCGCTGACGATTGCCGACCAGTTGGCCGAGCAAAAGTTGCGGGAGATGATTACCCGGTATTGGCCGGATCATGGCATTGTGGGAGAGGAATACGGCCGTACCGAACCCAATTCCCGCTACACTTGGACGCTGGACCCCATTGACGGCACCAAATCCTTCGTCTGCGGCGTACCTACCTACGCCAATCTGCTGGCGCTGCTGGATGGCGAGCAGCCTGTTCTGGGCGTCATCAACCTGCCGGCAATCAATGAGATGGTTTATGCGGTGCGGGGGGGAGGGTGTTACTGGAACGGCCGTCGCTGCCACGTTTCCCAGGTAGATCAACTTAAAGAAGCCGTCGTTCTCACCAGCGGTCTCAACTACTTCGGGGCCAAGCAGGCCGCCTGGGATCGTCTGGTCAACCACACCTACATTCAACGCACCTGGGGTGATGCTTACGGCTATGCTCTGGTGGCTACGGGACGGGCCGACATTGTGGTCGATCCGGCCATGTATCTGTGGGATGCGGCCCCACTGCCCGTTATTATGGAAGAAGCGGGGGGCACTTTGACCGATTGGCAGGGAAATGCCACCATCTACAGCTACGAAACCATCGGCACCAACGGCTTGCTGCTCGATCAGGTCATGGCCCTCACTAAAACCGATCACTGAAAACTGATTACTGAAAACTGATTACTGAAAACTGCCATTATGGGCGGCTGGTGAATCAGATTTGACCACCCCCAGCGGCTTAGGTATAATCTTCTGTCGCTCTGCTTGAGGTCGAATGGTCAACAACAGTGGGAAAAAATTTCCAATTATTGTACCAACCAAAATTAAGATGCAGATAATTCCACAGGGCGCTAAGCCCTGGTTTTTTTAGGAGATTTGAACATGCCAAAACGTACATATCAACCCAAGATTCGCCGCCGCAAACGGGTACACGGCTTCCGGCAGCGTATGCAATCTAAAGGTGGTCGTCGCGTCCTGAAAAGCCGCCGGGCCAAAGGTCGTCATCAATTGACTGTTTCCATGAATGAACACGTCAAACGGATTAACTGGAACGGTTCATCAGCTACGGCTTATCGTTCTGTCAAGCGGTTTGGCGGGGGAAAGTAGCAGCCTGATTCGGCCGAAGCATGCTGCCCAAACGGTACCGTCTGCGACGTTCTGCTGACCTGGAGAAGGTGCGGCAATCAGGTTGTAGCTGGCGCCACCCACTGGCTATTTTGGCCGTTGGGGAGAATGGGCTGGATGTGAGTCGCTTTGCCTTTATTGCCAGCCGCAGGGTAGGCAATGCAGTGCAGCGCAACCGGGCTAAACGGCTGCTGCGGGAAGCAGTTCACCAGCATTTGCCGGAAATTAAACCGGGTTGGGATTGTATCTTTATTGCCCGGGCGCCTTTGCCGCAAGCAACATTTGCTGAAGTGGATACGGCCGTACACCAACTGCTCCGTCGCGCGAAACTATTAAAAGGAACTGAACGTACTGGTGAAGGGAACTAACAGGCGGTAAACTGCTAAAATGCCAGGTTGGTTCAATTTTCAAGATTGAACCAATCTAAAGAGATGTTTTATGAAAAAAATTGCCCTGTTATTCATTCGCTTTTACCAAAACACCTATTCCCGCGTGACGCCATCTACCTGCCGCTTTTATCCCACTTGTTCTCATTATGGTTATGAGGCGATTGAAACTTACGGTTTTTTCAAGGGCGGCTGGATGGCGATTAAGCGGATTGGTCGCTGCCACCCTTTCCACCCCGGCGGTTACGATCCCGTTCCCAGACCTGACGGCGAACATGAACACGATCATGATTGCGATCATGATCATGAGCCGGTAATCAGTAATCAGTAATTCGGTAATCAGTGACCGATGACCGGCTACCGCTTACCGAAAAAGAGGTAACATTGTCCCTAGCAAAACGGCCGTATTTTCGGCTTTTTCTATTGTTAATTCTGGCCAGCCTGGTTGTAACAGCATGTAGCAGAAGTACAGCCAACGAAAGTTGGCCCGGTATGACGGCCGATGATCAATTTATTTATGTGGCCTACGGCCCGGCTATTTTGAGTTATGATGTAGCCAATCAACAGGAAGTCTGGCGGTATTCGCCGGCCGAGACGAATCCGCCATTTTTTGCGCCCCCGTCTGTGCAAGACGGCCGTATTGTCATTGGCGATTATGGCGTGTCCGGCGGGTTTCTTTCTCCGGGAAGCACCTATACGCTCTACGGCTTGGAAATTGTAGATAACCGGACTGTTTCCGAAATGTGGACAGATGGCGGCGAATTATCTACTGACCGGTATGTAGGCGAGTCTACTCAGGTTGACGATGTAGCCTATGTACCTACGTCTGATTTTGCCGTGCTGGCTGTAGATGCCAATACCGGCCAATTAAACTGGCGTTTTGAAGCGGCCGGCGCTATCTGGTCTCAGCCGATCTATTACGAGGGGACGCTTTATGTGACCTCTTTGGGGAAAAGCGTTTATGCCTTAAATGCGGAAACTGGCGATGTGCTGTGGCAGACGCCTTTGGTAGGCGCCATGTCGGCTGCGCCGGTACTCAATCCCGATGCCCAACTGCTCTATGCCGGGAACTATGACAACAAACTCCACGCCCTGGATATGGCGACGGGTGATGAGAAATGGGTGGCAGAAGCGGCTAACTGGATTTGGAATGCGCCGGCCCTGGATGATGGGCGGCTTTACTATGCCGATAATGACGGCTTTGTCTACGCGGTTGATGCGCTGGATGGCAGTCCCATTTGGGAAAAACCGGCCCAGGTGGCCGGCCCCATTCAGGCCAGCCCGGTTTATGCTGACGGCCGTCTTTATGTAGCTTCCACAGGCGATCCCAAAGAGGGGACTGGCTTGTTGGTGGCTCTGGATGCGGCTACGGGTTTGCAGCAGTGGCAGCAGACGACGGATTCACCCTTATTTACCACACCAGTTATTGTTGACAATGTGATTGTGGTGGCTTTGGGACAGATTGTGAATGATTTACTGATCGCTTATGATTTGGAAACGGGTAATCAGCAGTGGAGTTATAATCCCACACCGAGAGAAGAGGGTAATTAAGGGTTCGCCAAGAAGTTCAACTTCTCCGAGAAGTTGAACTTCTAATTAGGTATATCTTATGAGTGAAATCTGGAATTTATTTATCATAAATCCCATGACCAATGCGCTGCTGTGGTTGACCGGCACATTGGGCGGCAACTTTATTTTGGCGTTGATTATTTTTACGATTATAACGCGCGTTATTATGCTGCCTTTGAACCTGCGCCAGCAGCGCAGTATGATGAAAACGCAGGAAATGCAGCCGCAAATCAAAGCCATCCAAACCAAATACAAAGATAATCCCCAAAAAATGCAGGAAGAATTTGCCAAGATTGGCTATAACCCGGCCGATACCCTGACCGGTTGTTTGCCTATGGTGGCCACGATGCCTATCTTGTTTGGCCTGTTTCAGGTGCTGCGCCTGGTCTTGGGTACAACACCGCAGGCCCTTTTTGAACTGACCCAGCGGGTGTATCCCTGGATTGACCTGACAAAATTACTGCCTATTGACAGCACCTTCCTCTGGCTGAATCTGGGGCAGCCGGACCCCTTGTACATTTTGCCGGTGCTTGTTTTTGCCACCATGTTCCTTCAAACCAAAATGACGACGCCGGGCAAAAAGAAAGATGACGGTAAAAAACATAAGGGCAAGGATGAAAGTGATCCTTCGGCGGCGATGTCTCAATCTATGCAGTATACGATGCCGATTATGTTTGGCTTTTTCTCTTTGTCGTTTGCTTCCGGTTTGTCCATTTATTTCATTTTGTCGAATCTGGTCGGGATTGGCCAGGGCTGGTATACACGCCGGGTGATGGCTAAAGAAAAGGAAATACAGGCACAAAGTAAAAAGCTGCAAAAGATGGGGATGTCTGCGTCTTCTGATGAGGCGGCGGCGATGGATGGGAAGGAGGCTACGGCCGTATCCGAAACCCAAGTAGCAGCCAAAGACGCTGATTCTGCCGCATCTGACTCAAATGGCAGCGCGCAGCAATCATCGAGAAAGAAGAAAAAACAATCCAAGCGCAAAAAGAAATCTAAACGCTAACCGAAGATGCAACGCACTTATGCAGTGCGTTGCCTCTATGTGATGTGTAAAAGGATACTATGAACGCAGAAGATAGACGTGAAATCGAAGTGCGGGGTGATGATGTCGATCAGGCAGTGGCTGACGGTCTGGCTCAGTTAGGCTTGAGCCGTGATGAGGTCGAGATTGAAGTACTCGATGAGGGCAGCCGGGGCTTGTTGGGTTTAGGAGCCAGAGAGGCTGTTGTGGTCATCAAACCATTGTCTGCTGCAGCCCAGATAAAGGAAGAGCGGCCGGAGCCTGAGCCTGAACCGGAGATGGTTGCAGAAGTGGTCGAGGTTGAATCGGAGCCTGAAATGGAGACGGTTGTAGAGGTAGTTGAAGTTGAACCTGAGTTTGAATCCGTGACCGCCACGGCCGTAACCGAAGCGACCGAAGAACCCAAAACAAGTCTGGAAGAGGCCGAAGCCGAACGGCAAGCAGCCCAGGCAACCGTCGAAACCCTGCTGGCGAAAATGCAAGTCACTGCTACTGTAACCACCAGCATCTCCGAGCCGGATGATGTTACCGGACGGCGGATCAACGTCATTGAAATTCACGGCGACGATTTGGGTGTTCTCATCGGCCCGCGCGGCGACACCTTGAACGCCATGCAATACCTGGCCCGGCTGATTGTGGGCCACGGCTTGCACCAGCGTATTACCTTCGTCGTAGACGTGGAAGGCTACCGGCAGCGGCGGGAATTGGCTTTGAGCCGACTGGCTGAACGTATGGCCGGCAAAGTCGTCAAACGGCAGCGTCCCGTCAGTCTGGAACCCATGCCGCCCCACGAGCGGCGTATCATCCACATGACACTGCGCGATAGTGAGGAAGTTTACACGGAAAGCAGTGGCGAAGGGAAATACCGAAAAGTTAAAATATTGCTAAAGGAATAGGGAGCAGAAAGATAAAAACCTGATTTTTTGATTAGCAGCCGCATCTCGGAAAGGGATGCGGTTTTTTTATTAACTGGTTTGACGGGAACGGCCGTAACAGGGACAATTCTACCTGCAACACACTGAAACAAAATGCGTAATGAGAACTGGATAGTCATCACGCAATAACGGAGAAATCAATGCGAATAATTCTGTATTTAGGTAAAGGCGGTGTGGGCAAAACGACGACGGCCGCGGCTACGGCCGTGCGCAGCGCCCAACTGGGCTACAAGACCCTCGTCGCCAGCACGGACATCGCCCACAGTTTGGCCGATTCCTTTGATATGCCGCTGGATGCCAAACCGGTGGAGATTGCCGAAAATCTGTGGGCGCAGGAAATCAGCGCCGTAGCCGATATTTACAACTACTGGGGAACCTTGCAGGAGTTTGTTTCCGGCATGATCAAGGACGGCAGCACGGTCAACAAAGTGGTGGCCGATGAGCTGTCCGCTTTTCCCGGTATGGATGAGATTGTCAGCCTGCTGCACATCAACAAGCAGGCCAAAGAGCAAAATTTTGACCGGGTGATTATTGACGCTGCCCCTACCGGCGAGACGATTCGGCTGCTGACCATGCCGGATACGTTCCGCTGGTACGCCGGGCATTTGGGCCGCTACCGCACGGGGATGATGAAAGCGATACGGCCGTTTGCCGGCCGTTTCCTCAATGCCCCCACGGAAATTCTGGACGCGCTGGATAAACTGGATACTG
>JAJRTP010000223.1 GCA_024278255.1 Chloroflexota bacterium
CGGCGATGGTTTTTATGATTTCATCTCTGGCCATCACCCCGTTGGGCATTTTGTTTGGCTGGAAGCAGCTTTACCCGCTGCGCCGTATTTTTGGCTTGTACGCTTTTATGTATGTAGCCCTGCATTTAACCACTTTCCTCTGGCTGGATTATGGCTTGAATCTGCAATTTATTCTGGATGGCATACTGGAACAGAATTTTGTTCTGGTAGGTTTTACTGCTTTCTTGCTGCTGATTCCTCTGGCGGTTACCTCTAATCGCTGGTCGCAAAAGAAACTGGGCAAGAAATGGTCTACGCTGCATAAACTGGTCTTCCTTATTATAGCGCTGGCCCTGATTCATTTTTGGTGGCTGGTGAAGAATGTGTATTACATGCCGTTTTTTTACACGGCCGTTGTCCTCCTCCTCCTCACCCTGCGCTGGACGCCTGTCAAACAAAAAGTGCTGTACTGGCAGCGTAACAGGCGTAATCGGCGCAAGCAGAGCAAAAGAATACTCTCTCAGACTGAGGAACTTTAGCCTCTTCCATACGTATAGAGCATTGAGAAGTACGGCCGTATCGTGGGCAATCCATCTCCTGACACGCTGACGATACGGCCGTTTTCGTTTGTTTACGGCCGTGAACGGTGCCGGTTACGCCCGTTTGCCCAAACACCCAATTCCCGGTAAACTTTACACCGCAGAGGATTCTTTAGAGGAGATGAGTATGCGGTTGCTGCCTGCGGCAAGAGTTACACACCACAACCCTCAAAACCTACGCCCCAATCGGCTGCCTCCCGTCGTTTTCGGGCAACCCCCATGACCCCCATAATGCTCAATTTTTGCCTGCCTCTCAGGTTTATGCTACTATTTTCACTTGGGAGTCCATTGTTTGACATTCCCCTGTCACTAAAATGACGGAGTGTGTACACTTAAAAGTTTAATTAACTTAATAAATAAAATATTATGTCAAATACGATACTTGAAGTTCGCGATCTGGTAACTCGATTCTACACCGAAGAGGGAATCGTTTATGCTGTCAATGGCATCTCTTATAACCTGGATGAAGGCGAATCCATGGCCATTGTTGGGGAAAGCGGGTCTGGCAAATCGGTTAGCGTCTTGTCGCTCATGAAATTGATCCCCATTCCGCCCGGTAAAATCGTACAAGGCGAAGTCATTCTAAACGGCCGTGACCTGCTTCAACTCAGCAACGAAGAACTTTACAACGTCCGGGGCAACGAGATCGCCATGATCTTCCAGGACCCCATGACCTCCCTCAACCCCGTCCTGACCATCGGCCTGCAAATGACCGAAGCCATGCAGCTTCATCTGGGCATGACCAAAGAGCAAGCCACCGCCCGCGCCGTCGAACTCCTGGAACTTGTCGGCGTCGGCAACGCTGAAGACCGCCTCAACGACTATCCTCATCAATTCTCCGGCGGTCAAAACCAGCGCATCGGCATCGCCATGGGACTGTCCTGCAATCCCTCCGTCCTCATCGCCGACGAACCTACTACCGCCCTCGACGTCACCATTCAAGCCCAGATCATGGAATTGGTCCTCAAACTCAAAGAACAATTAGGTATGTCCATCATCTGGATTACCCATGACCTGGGCGTGGTAGCTAACTTGGTAGAAAAAGTAATCGTCATGTACAGCGGCTTCATTGTCGAGTCGGCCCCCGTCAACGAGCTGTACAAACATACCAGCCACCCCTACACCAAAGGCTTATTGGAATCACTGCCCCAACTTGCCGCCCAAAAAAATGAAAGATTGACCCCCATCCCCGGCAATCCGCCCGATCAAACCCAGGAACCAAGCCACTGCGCCTTTGCGCCCCGCTGCCGCTATGTCATTGATCACTGCTGGGAAGCAATTCCCCCTCTGGAATCCATAGGCCCGGATCATTTTTCAGCTTGCTGGCGCAGCCAGGAAATCCGCAGCGGCCTTACAATAGAAGCCCAAACTGAAGGAAGCGCAGCATGAGTCAGACAATAGAAAAACAAGCATTCATTGAAACAGCCTCATCTGACGACGTGATCATCAAAATACGGGGCTTGAAAAAATACTTTCCTATTAAAAGAGGGGTATTACGTCGTAAAGTTGGCGACATTAAGGCAGTAGACGATATTTCATTTGACATAAAACGGGGCGAAACTCTGGGCCTTGTAGGCGAAAGCGGCTGTGGCAAATCAACCGCCGGACGCACTATCTTGCGTTTGCACGAACCCACTGACGGTCAGGTAGATTTTAACGGCCGTGACCTCACAGACCTCAGCAAAAGCGAAATGCGCCACGCCCGCCGCGACCTGCAAATGATCTTCCAGGACCCCTACTCCTCCCTCAATCCCCGTATGACCGTCGGCAGCATCATCGCCGAACCCCTGGTTATCCACGGCATCGGCGATTCTAAAAGCCGTAAGAAACGGGTCAAAGATCTACTGGAACTGGTCGGCCTCAATCCCTATTACGTTACCCGTTACCCCCACGAATTTTCCGGTGGGCAGCGGCAGCGCATCGGCATTGCTCGCGCTCTGGCCACCAATCCTTCCTTCATTGTCGCTGATGAACCCATTTCCGCCCTCGACGTTTCCATTCAAGCCCAGGTCGTCAATTTGCTGGATGATTTGAAAAAAGAACTGGGCTTAACTTACCTCTTCATCGCCCACGATTTGTCCATGGTGCGCTACATCAGCGACCGCGTCGCCGTCATGTATCTGGGCAAAATTGTAGAGTTAGGCTCGCGCGATGACGTCTACGAGCATCCGCTCCATCCCTACACCCAGGCGCTCCTTTCCGCCATTCCCATGCCCGACCCGGAACTGGAAGGAAAACGACAGCGCATCATTTTGGAAGGGGACGTACCCAGCCCGGCAAATCCGCCCAAAGGCTGCCGCTTCCACCCGCGCTGCGGCTATGCTACCGATATTTGCAGCCAGGAAGACCCGGAATTTCGTAATTTAGGCACAAGCGACCAACCACACATGGTCGCCTGCCATCATGCAGATCAATTTGTTTAGGATAATTTTCCCGGAAACTCAAAGTTTCCGGGAAAATGAAAGGATAAAAGGAGGTGATGTCCCACCAGCGATTAAATAAAATCAGAAAACCCCAATTTTGTAAGTTAATTTATATCTTTCTGTCTACAGAAAGGAGGAAGAAAAAAAGAAATGACACACAAAAAGTTTAGTTTAATGGTCGGTATTGCTGCCCTGTTGGTTCTTGTTTTGGCAGCCTGCCAGCCGCAGACTGTAGAAGTACCTGTAGAAGTAACCCGCATCGTTACCGAAACTGTTGTTGAAGAAGGACAGCAGGTTGAAGTAACCCGCGTGGTCACGGAAACAGTTGTGGAAACCGTTGTGGAGACAGTTGAAGTTCCGGCCGAAGAAGAAGCCATGACCGGCGAATTCATCGCCCCCGACCCGGAAACTTACACTTTCCTGACCTTCGGTGACGTTGACACCCTGGACCCCAACCTGGCCTATGACACTGCCAGTGGCGCAGTCATTCTGAACGTCATGGAACCGCTGATCTGGTACAACGGGCCTGATCCCACAACTTACGTCCCTGTACTGGCTACCGAAGTTCCTAGCCTGGATAACGGCCTGATCTCTGAAGATGGTCTGACCTACACTTTCAACATCCGTGAAGGCGTCACCTTCCATGAAGGCGGCACGCTGGAACCGCACGACGTAGCCTACACCTTCCAGCGCGGTTTGCTGCAATCCAGCCCTGACGGCCCCCAATGGCTCCTGGTTGAACCCATCATGGGCTACAATAACTGCTATGACATCTCTGAAGGCATTGACGCCGAATGCGGTATTGCTGGCGACCGGGACGCGCTCCTAGCGAACGCCACACCGGAACAGTTGGTAGCCACCTGTGAAGCAGTTCAAGCAGCCATTGTGGCCGACGATGACGCCGGCACCGTGACCTTCAACCTGGCTATGCCGTGGGGTCCGTTCTTGGCCACCATTGCCCAGACCTGGGGTACTGTTATGGATATGGAATGGGCTGTGGAAAATGGCGCCTGGGACGGCAGTTGCGATACCTGGCAAAATTATTATGCGGCCGTTTCTGAAAACGATGAGCTTTCCGGCATCATCAATGGTACCGGCCCCTACAAACTGGATAACTGGACACCCGGCGAAGGGTGGGTCATGGTTGCCAACGAAAATTATTGGCGTACCGATGCTGATCCCGTATGGGAAGGCGGTCCCGCCGGCCAACCGCGCATCAAGACTGTCGTTAACCGCCTGGTAGATGAATGGGGCACTCGCTTCGCCGCTTTACAGGCTGGGGATGCCGAAACCGTTTCTGTTCCCGCAGGGAACCGTCCCCAGGTTGATCAGTTCGTGGGCGAATTCTGCGACTACAAGACAGGCGAATGTACGCCCAATGAAGAGAATCCCAACGGCCCGCTGCGGAAATGGGGCGGTCTGCCCAGCGTTTCCCGCACCGACGTATTCATGACCTTTGAAGTAGCCCCCGACTCGCCTTATATTGGCAGCGGCCAACTGGACGGCAACGGGATTCCGCCGAACTTCTTCAGCGACATCAACGTGCGTAGAGCCATGAACTACTGCTTCGATTACGAAGCCTACATTGCTGACGCCCAAAACGGCGAAGGTGTACGCAACAACGGCCCCATCATCAAAGACATGCTGGGCTACAACGAAGATGGTCCCATGTATGAATTCGACCTGGCCAAGTGTGAAGAAGAACTGGCCCAGGCTTGGGACGGCCAACTGCCGGAGACTGGCTTCCGTTTCCAGATTGCCTACAATACAGGTAATGTTTCCCGTCAGACAGTCGGCGAAATCTTGCAAGCCAACTTGCGCTCCATCAACCCCGACTACAAGGTAGAAATCGTGGGCTTGCCCTGGCCGACCTTCCTGCGCTCCTTCCGAGCCTCTCAGGTTCCGATGATTGCCAGTGGTTGGTTAGAGGACATCCATGACCCGCATAACTGGGTACAGCCGTTTACCATCGGCACCTATGCCGGCCGGCAAAACTTGCCTGACGACATTAAAGCTCAGTTTACCGAGTTGGTTAATGCTGGTGTAGCCTCTGCTGACCCGGCGGAACGGGAACAGATCTACTACGAACTCCAGCAGCTGCACCACGATTTGGCTATTCAGATTACATTGTCCCAGATCGCAGGTGCGCGTTATGAGCAGCGTTGGGTACAGGATTGGTACTTCAATCCGGCACTGTTCGGTCAATATCCTTATGCTTACAGCCTGAATGCTGGCGAGTAATCTTCCAGACAGGTATATCGTGATTCTGTTAAGCTAATTTCCCCCAAGAAGTTCAACTTCTCTGAGAAGTTGAACTTCTAATAGGGAACAGATCACATCGAGGAAGATGTTTTCGGAGACAATGGCATACCTCGTTCTCTGGAAACATCTTCCTCTTTTCCGCACTTAACAAGACAAATTTCGGCAAAAGTTCATATTGAGATAAATCTACTGGTGGTTCACGTATAACAAAGTAAACCCACAGTAGATTGAGCTTAATCTTACGGAGAGCGATTATGCAAATCGCCCCACAGTTACGAAATCAGAATAGCTGGCTAAAACTTAAGGTATGCTAGGAGGCAACCATGACAGCTTATATCATCCGGCGCATCTTGATCCTGCCGCTTATCATATTGGGCGTAACCTTTTTGATTTTCGGTATGCTGCAAATTTTGGGGCCGGTAGAACGATCAGCCTTATATGTTCGTGACATCCCCAAAACAGAAGCTCAGGTAGCTGCCATCATTCGCCGCTATGGCCTGGATGACCCGGTTCATATTCAATACTATCATTGGATGCTGGGGCGAGTAGACCCGGAAACCGGAAAAACTGTTGGCGGCGTATTACGGGGCGATTTAGGATTCTCTCGGACTGGCCGTCAGCCTGTTACCGATATGCTTAAACAACGTTTTCCAGCAACGTTGGAACTGGCTCTTTGGGCCATGATCCCCATTGTAGGTGGCGGCGTCTGGCTGGGGATTAAAGCCGCTTTGCACCATAACAAACCTTTGGACCAAATTTTTCGTGTTTTAGCCACCATTGGTTGGTCTTTCCCTACCTTTGTGTTTGCCCTCCTGATGCTATTAATCTTTTATGCCAAATTGAACTGGTTTCAGCCGGGACGTTTGAGTACAGAATATATGCTCCTGGTGCAAAGCCCAGTTTTTACCCAGTATACCAGAATGATGACCGTAGACGCCTTGCTCAATCTCCGCTTTGATGTGTTTATTGACGCTTTGCGCCACATTGTTATGCCCGTGGTCACGCTGGCTGTTGTACAATGGGCACTGCTATTACGCATTACCCGTTCCTCCATGCTGGAAGCCATGCGCCAGGACTATGTACGCACGGCCCGGGCCAAAGGCCTGCATGAAAAAACGGTGGTTAACCGCCACATCCGGCGCAACGCGCTGATCCCGGTGATCACCATTGCCGGGGCCACATTGGCCGGTCTAATGAACGGGGTGCTGGTTACAGAGATAATTTTCAACTATCCGGGATTAGGCCAGATGGCGGCTCAGGCAGCGCTACAATTAGATGTATTAACCATGTTGGGCTTTGCCTTATTTAATGGCATCTTGTTTATTGGCGCTTTTTTGATTATTGACATTTTGTATGTGGTTATTGATCCCCGCATTCGTTTATCGTAATAAGTAGGTGATGATATGACAACTGATTCCACAACTCCGGTAGCCGGTTTGGGTAAAATCCAGCCTGATACTTTACGCAAGCAAAACCGTATGGAACGGCTCGTAGGCCCTGAATGGTACCGGCTGTTAAAAGGGTTGGTAACAAACCCCTTATCAGTAGCCGGTATCGTGATTTTGTTTGGCTTTATCTTTATGGCCGTAATGGCGCCTGTGCTGGCCCCAGCCCCGGATCCCAACTGGAATACCAATTTGATTCCCCGTGACGGCTACAAACCGGAGCCAAAACCGCCGGGGACGCCCTGGAAATTAAATGTGCCACAAACGCAGCCTTTCTGGTACAGTCTGACTGGTAATGAAGAATGGGTGCATTTACTAGGTACTACCAGCGGCCAGTATGATATCTGGTACGGTATCATTTGGGGGACACGCACGGCTTTGTTTGCCGGTTCTGTTGTTGTATTGGCCTCGGCCGCCATTGGTATTTTAGTAGGCTCTGTGGCCGGGTTTTATGGCGGATGGGTAGATGAAGTGCTGATGCGTATTGTGGAAGTTTTTATTGTTTTTCCCGGCCTGGTAGCCGTGTTGGTGCTATCCTCAATTCTGATTCCTATTTTTGGGCGCAGTCTCTGGCCGGCCATTATTGCCTTGACTGTGTTTGGCTGGATGGGATACGCTCGTTTGCTGCGCGGTGATATTTTAACAAACAAGGAACGGGATTATGTACTGGCTTCCAAAGCCAGCGGCGCTAAAGATATGCATATTATTACGCGGCACGTGCTACCCAATGCTATCTTTCCTACTTTGGTTTTTCTGTCATTGGATATGGGGGCAATTGTGATTGCGTTTGCCACATTGAGCTTTTTGGGTGTGGGCGTGGAAGTGGGCTACGCAGATTGGGGTCAAATTGTCAGTTTTGCCCGCGACTGGATTTTGACCCTAGATCAGCATTGGTACATTGTTTTATTCCCCGGTCTGGCGCTGCTGTTGTATGGTCTGGGCTGGAATTTGCTGGGAGATGCGCTGCGGGATATTCTGGACCCGAAATTGCGCGGCAAGACTGTCTGATTTAGTCGAGTAGTCTTTAGTCTTGTAGTCGGGTAGTCGTTTTATCTGTCATTCCGACCAACGGGAGGAATCTTTTGTGTACAGTTACGAAAGATTCCTCTTTTTGATCGCGCTCAGATTGGTTCGATCTTCAAGATTGAACCAATCTATATGTATCTCCCCATAAATTCTGCAAATACTGCCAGCACATAATCCAGCATCTCTGGCGTTAGCTTGGGGTAGACGCCAATCCAGAACGTCTGATTCATCACGATGTCGGTGTTGGTCAAGCTGCCGACGGTGCGGTAGGGGACGCTTTGCCAGGCGGGTTGGCGGGTGAGGTTGCCGCCGAAGAGGAGGCGGGTGGCGATGTGCCGATCTTCCAGGTATTGAATCAATTCGCGGCGGCTGAAGGGGGCGGACGGCCGTACCGTAATCAAAAATCCAAACCAACTGGGGTCGCTGCCCGGCGTCGCTTCCGGCAGGATGAGGTGTTCTTCATACGGCCGTAACCCCTCATGCAAAATCTGCCAGTTCCGCTTACGGCTTTCCGTGAATTGAGGTAGCTTTTGCAACTGAGCCACACCAACGGCCGCCTGCATATCCGTCATCTTCAGGTTATAGCCAATATGCGAGTAAATGTACTTGTGGTCGTATCCCTGGGGCAGGTCACCCAACTGCCAGTCAAACCGCTTGCCGCAGGTATCAGCTGCGCCCGGCGCGCACCAGCAGTCTCGCCCCCAATCGCGGAATGATTCCACAATTTTCTTGAGCCGAGCGTGGTTGGTGAGGACGCAACCCCCTTCCCCCATGGTGATGTGGTGCGCCGGATAGAAACTGACGCTGGCCAGATGGCCGAATGAACCGGTGAGACGGCCGTTATACAGCGAGCCTACCGCGTCACAATTATCCTCCACCAGCCACAAATCATGCTTTTGGGCCACCGCCAGCACCGCATCCAGATCAAACGGGTTGCCCAGCGTGTGGGCTATCATAATTGCCTTTGTCTTGGAGGAAATAGCCTCTTCCAGATAGCTGACGTCAATGTTGTACGTCCCCAGTTCCACATCCAGGAAGACCGGCGTCAGGCGATTTTGCACAATAGGATTGACCGTTGTGGGAAAACCGGCGGCTACGGTAATCACCTCATCTCCCGGCTGCAATGCCTTTTCCCCCAGGCGGGGTGAGGTGAGGGCAGACAGGGACAGCAAATTGGCGGAAGAGCCGGAGTTGCACAGCATGGCGTGACGCACGCCCATCATCTGGGAAAATTCCCGTTCAAACTGCTCAGCATAACGGCCGGTGGTCAGCCAAAATTCCAGAGAAGAATCCACCAGGTTGACCATTTCGGCAGCATCAAACACGCGGCCGGAAACAGGCACGGCCGTTTCCCCCGGCGTAAATTCATCTGTGGCAAAAGCTTCCTGGTAATACTCTTCCACCAACGCCAAGATGCGCTGTTTTAACTCGTTGCTCTTTTCCGTCATAGCCTGCTCCGTAAATTATTGCGTATTACGTATTGCGTAAAAAATTCCTACGCAATACGCAGCACGCAATGCGTCTTACGGCTATTTTATCTGATGTTGGGATTTATGGGATGTTTTGCGGGGAGTTCGTCAGCGAGTCAGCGGGCAATTACCCAATTACCAGTTACTCAATTACTGTTTGCGGGAAGAACGAGGCAGCGGATAAGACGTTGAAGGCAACGGCCGTAACCGATCCCCCTGAAAATCAGTCATCCGCCCCATCATATACAGCGCCGCCCCGGCCAAAAAGGCAAATCCAGTGTAAATGAGGTAGAACCAATGCGTCAACATCGCCCCGATGGAAAACAAGACGCCCCTTTTGCGGCCCACGTAACTGTAAAAGCCATGATTTAACCAAAGCAAGGAAACAACTGAAGCTGCAACCAACAGCCAGCCCCAGCCGGAAAAGAGTACCAACAGCAATGCCAGCAAGCCGAAAATAGCAACGGCCGTACTCAACCGCTGCGAGCGCTGCAAATTCAGATCATTAGGCACAAACTTGTCCTGCAAAATCAACTGCGTCCAGGGAATCGCCCTGTCCCGAATATCCGTCACCACCATATCCCGCCACGACCACCGCTTCAGATGCTTCACCAGCAGCAGCTTCTCCAGCCGAATCTCGTAACCAGCCGCGTGCAGGCGATAACCCAACTCTATATCCTCAATGCCGGGACGGGGAAAAGCCAGGGCGTTAAAGCCGCCCAGCGCCAGAAAAATATCCCGCCGGATGGCCCCCACGCTGCTGCGAAACGTGGCCGCCGCCACATTGGAATGCTGGTGAAAATAAAAATGCTGCATCGTGCGGTAGCGGCTGAGGAAATTGGTCACTACCGGTTCATCATCATACGAACCGTAGCAGGCCGCTATCTGGGATTCAGCTTGCATGGTCGCAGCCACGTGCCCCACCGTGCCCGGCTGCACTAACACGTCCGCATCCAAAAAGAAGAGAACGTCGCCGCGGGCCATCTGCGCCCCGATGTTGCGCGCCTGGGCCGGGCCAAGTCGCTCGGGCCAGCCGCCAATCACCTGCGCCCCATACTGCCGGGCCACAACGGCCGATCCGTCTGTGGAATTATCGTCCACTACCAGGCATTCCCAATGGTCATACAGGGTTTGGTTGAGGGCTTCCAGACATTGCCGGAATGTCGCGCCCCCGTTGTGTACCGGAATGATTACTGAAATAAACATGCTGTTTTCTACCTTAGAAGCCCCGCTGTGTGGCCTCTGCAAGCCGCTCTTTATAGGAGCAAGCCCGGAATTATACAGATCACGGTAAGAGAATGCACATTTTCAGAGATTGTTCGGTTATAAATTTGGCTGGGATGTTTGCAGGAATGCGGCCGTTTTTAAGATGCCTACGATGCTTTTAGCGTCCTGGATACGGCCGTCATAAGTCATCGTTACCAGTTCTGAAAGCAGCATAGGCGTCACTTCGATTTGCTCATCAGCATCACCGGGCAGAGGGTCGGCGGAGAGTTCCTGAGCCACATACAAGCGCATCCGCTCATTGCTCAGGCCGGGAGCGGGCCAGATTTCGCCCAAATCGGTGAGTTTTTCGGCGCGTTGGCCGGTTTCTTCCCGCAGTTCCCGTTGGGCGCAAACTAGCCAATCTTCCTGCCAACCGCGCGTCCCGGCGGGTAGCTCCAAAATGGTTTGATCCAGTGCGTGCCGGGCGTATAAAAGACTTAGGGGAGGAAATTAACACGACATCAATTTTGAGCTAAACTTTCGACGAATCACCACAAACTCGAAAGGAAATAGCCTAAAAAGATGCCGTGTTTGATAGATACTATACGTGAAACCAACCCGGA
>JAJRTP010000224.1 GCA_024278255.1 Chloroflexota bacterium
ACGTTCCGGTTGTCTTCACCGGCCTGGTTGGCGCAGCCCATGTACACCTCTTCGATAGAGTCAGGGTCTATGCCGCTGCGCTCGACAGCTTCTTTGATGACCAGCGCGGCCATATCATCAGGCCGCACGGCCGATAATGCCCCGGCCAGACGGCCGATAGGGGTACGTACTGCTTCTACGATGACTACTTCTTGCATGGAAATTCTCCTTTAGTGGGGGATTACAACGGATTGGGGAAGGAACAGATTTTACTCGAAAAATATCTGTTTTTTCTTCATCTGTTGTAATCATTGTGGGAAGAACCAATCTCTAACCTCCAATCTCTAATCTTTCCTCTACCGCTTCCTTGATTATACCATTGGTCACAAGCTGGCGGGCACTTTCAATGTAGGGGGAAAGGGGAGCGTCGTCTTCCAGGAAGGGGATGTGCTGGCGGATGAGGTTGTAGGCCACGGCCGTACCCGTTCCCTGCCTTATCTCCTCTCCCATCTCCTCCCGGCGGAAGTCCAGCCCTTGCGCGGCCGTCATCAGTTCAATCGCTACAATCGTTTCCACGTGTTCCAGAATTTGGGCGGTTTGGCGCACAGCCGCAGCCCCCATACTGACGTGATCCTCCACGTTGGCGCTGCTGGGGATGGTGTCGGCGCTGGCGGGATGGGCCAGCACCTTGTTTTCCGAGGCCAGCGCCGCCGCCGTGTATTGGGCCATCATAAAGCCGCTTTCCAGGCCGCCGTCGCGGGTGAGGAACATGGGCAGGATACGGCCGTTGCTGTCCGCATCCACCAGCCGCGCTGTGCGCCGCTCGCTCATGTTGCCAATTTCCGTCAGGGCCAGCTTCATGTAATCCATTGCCAGGGCAATCGGCTCGCCATGAAAATTGCCTGCCGAAATGACGTCTGTCTGCCCCGTTTCCTCATCCACAAAAATAATCGGGTTATCGTTCACCGAATTGAGTTCAATATCCAACATCCATTTCGCATAGGCAATAGAGTCGCGGGCTGCGCCGTGAACCTGGGGCACGCAGCGCAGGGTGTATGGGTCTTGTACGTTCAGCGGATCGTAACCGCGCAGGAATTGGCTGCCGGTCAGGTTGTCCCGCAGGAAGGCAGCGCACTCTATCTGGCGCGGGTGGGGGCGCAGGGCGTGGACGCGGGCATCGTAGGCTCTGGCTGTGCCGTGCAGCGCTTCCAGGGTGAGGGCGGCGGCGGTATCGGCCGTCAGCGCCAGGTTGATGGCCCGGCGGACGAGTAACGCGCCCATGCCTACCATGAGGCCGGTGCCGTTGAGGATGGCTAACCCTTCTTTGGCTTGTAGCTGCAAGGGGGTGAGGTTGGCGTGGGTGAGAGCGGTACGGCCGTCTACCAGTTCCCCTTCCACAAACGCCTCCCCTTCGCCAATCATCACCAGAGCGATGTGGGCGGACGGGGCCAGATCGCCGCTGGCCCCCAGCGACCCCTGCGCCGGCACGCGGGGATGGACGCCGCGATTGAGCATTTCTAGCAGCAGTTGAATCACTGCCACACGCACGCCGGAATGGCCCAGTGCCAGCGTGTTGGCCCGCGCCAGCATCATGGCCCGCACCACGTCCGGCGGCAAATCGGGGCCGACGCCGACGGCGTGGCTGCGCACCAGGTTGATTTGCAGTTGGGCCACCTGATCCGCGCTGATGATTTTGTCTTTGAAACGGCCGAAGCCGGTGGTGATGCCGTAGACCACCTCGCCATCTGCTACCAACTGCTCCACAGCGCGGCGGGATTGTTGGATTTTGGGCAGGGCGTCGGGGGACAGTTGGACGGGACGGCCGTTGGCTACGGCCACCACATCATCCACTTCCAGACCATTGCCGGAAATAATTAAAGGAGTCATGGCAGAATTATAGCCCTAATTGCCAACTCTGCCCTAAAAATCCGGTCCAGATCAGGGCGATTCCAAAGTCAGGCGGCGTAGGGGGGGGACTGGCGAGAAGTATCTTTGCCATGCAGAAGGGATATTTTACCGATTATCGCTGATCGGCCGGCACATCGTCAGGAATGGGCAGATTGGGGCAGGTTTGATTGTACGGCTCATCCGGTCCCAAATAGCGCTGCCACTCTTCCCACGACAAATTGCGCCGCACCGCTTGGCAACTAAGCTCCACTAACTTTGAAAACGTAGGCCACAGGCGAATAATATTGTCATTACCACCAGAGGCCAGCGTCTGCCCATCAGGGGAGAAGTCTACCGACTCTACACCAAATTCATGACCGAGCAAAACCACAGGCTCAACGGTAGGGTTGGAGAGGTTCCACAAGCGAATGGTAGTGTCTATACTACCGGAGGCTAAAGTTTGCCCGTCGGGAGAGAATGTTACTGATTCGACATTATCCGTGTGACCCACTAAAATTTTAGGGTTCACAGAGAGGTCGGCTAAATCCCACAATTGGATAATGTTGTCTGCACTGCCAGAGGCTAGCCACTGGCCGTCGGGGGAGAAAGTTACTGACTGAATCCCAAATTCGTAACCTGCTAGAACGGTTGTGGGGTTAGCTTGGTTCCATAGGCGGGTAGTGGCATCTGCACCACCGGAGGCCAGCCATTGTCCATCTAGGGAGTAAGCCACTGACAAAACTCCAGCCGTATGATCTTTCAGAACGATTGAGCCTGTAGTGGAGTTAGTCAGATTCCACAAGCGTATGGTACCGTCTAAACTACCGGAGGCTAGCTGTTGTCCGTTGGGAGAGAAAGCCACCGAATAGACATCATCTGTGTGCCTTGCCAGAATGAGATCGGCTGCAGGGTCGGCTAGATTCCACAGTCGAATGGTGTTGTCACGACTACCAGAAGCTAACCATTGACTGTCTGGGGAAAACGTTACTGATTCGACCTCCGCTGTGTGCCCTTTAAGGACGATAGGGGGGGTGGCAGGATCGGCTAAGTTCCATAAGCGGATAGTGTTGTCTGCACTGCCGGAAGCCAGCCACTGTCCGCTGGGAGAAAAAGCCATTGACTTAACTGCCGCCGTGTGTCCTGCTAGAACGACGGGAATGGCGGGGGAATCGGTCAAGTTCCATAAGCGGATGGGCGTATAAAAGACTTAGGGGAGGAAATTAACACGACATCAATTTTGAGCTAAACTTTCGACGAATCACCACAAACTCGAAAGGAAATAGCCTAAAAAGATGCCGTGTTTGATAGATACTATACGTGAAACCAACCCGGA
>JAJRTP010000225.1 GCA_024278255.1 Chloroflexota bacterium
CCTCATCCCCTCACGCCTCATCCCCCCATCTGGCAGCCTACGGTTGGGAGCCGTAGAACTCTTGCTTCAACGCTTTTACGAACTCCGGAGACACGTCCGGGTTAAAATAAGAAGTCGGGCAGGCTTGTTCTACAGGCGGCGGCTCTTCCCCTTCAGCCAGTTCCGGCTGCGGCGCGTATTGACCTATGCCAAAATAGGCGGCCATCACGTTGCAAGCCACCGGCGCGGCCCACTCAGACCCTTCGCCGCCATTGTAGAGGAACGCCGCCACCACAATTTCCGGATCATCATAAGGCGCGTACCCCACAAACCAGGAATGGGTAGGCAAAATTCTCCGCTGCAAGATGTCGTCAAAACTGCACCAACCCTTTTCGATGGCGATATTGTCGCAATATTCGGCCGTACCCGTTTTGCCGGCGACTTGAATGCCAAAATTATCCAGCCAGTCCACATAAGTTGCGCCCGTGCCAAATTCCTCATCATCCACGCGCTGCGTCACACCCAGCATCCCTTCCGCTACCACCTGCAAATAGTCCCGGTCCACATCCACCGCATCTATCACTTCCGGCTGGAAGATGTAGTTGCCATTTTCGTCAAATTCAACGAGAAAAGGCGGGTTTTCCAGCGGATTGCCGTCAGCGTCGAATACAATCGCTTCTCCATTTAGACCGGGCCGGGCCTTTGCTACTATCTGCCCGTCATTATCGGTTAGCACGATATTGCCGTCTTCGTCCGTCATGTGGTGAATGATGGAGGGCCGGTATAAGAATCCGCCGTTAGCTACTACGGCCGCCATCTGGGCCACCTGCATGGGCGAAGAAGTTAAAAAACCCTGTCCGATACCCAGGTTGTAATCATCCCCCGTAGACCAGGGTTCGCCATAGACCTGCGCTTTCCAGTCCCGGTTTGGCGGCAAATCTCCCTTTGCCTCCAAAGGCAGTTCAATGCCCTGTACCCGGCCAAAGCCAAACTGCTTAGCGTAGCGGGAAATCCGGTCTACCCCCAGCCCTTCCACAAATTCGCCATCCTGGTCAAACCCGCCGCTGATCTTGTAAAAATAAACATCGCAAGATTGGGTAATCCCTTTGCGCATGTCTACCAGGCCATGCCCGCTGGATAACCAACAGACAAATGTTTGGGCGCGGCCAGGGTCATTGGGGGCAAAGCGGTTGGGAATGGTGATTTCTCCCGGCGCCACCAACTGGCGATTGGCGGAAACGGTACCTTCCTGCAACGCAGCCGAGGCCGGTACCAGTTTGAAGACAGACCCCGGCGGGTAAATACTGCTGATAGCGTGATTGACCAGCGGCGTGTATTCATTACGGGCCAGTCCCAGGTAATAATCAACAGGCACTTCTGTCTGAAAACGGTTGTTGTCAAATGTGGGCAGACTGACCATGGCCAGAACTTCGCCTGTTTTCGGGTTCATCACCACCACAGCCCCTTGCCGGACTTCCAAATTGATTGGCTGACCAGTCACATCATCCGTATCCGGTGTAGCTTCTCGCGTCTCCATAGCCTGCCGGAGAATTTCCGTAGCCATAATTTGTAAATCCAGGTCCAGGGTCAAGTTTAAGTTCAGGCCAGGGACAGGTTCCTTCGCCAGCCCAATCTGGCGCAATTCCCGGCCTGTCCAATCCTGTTCGATTTGCCGTTCCCCCTTTTGCCCGGCCAGTTCCAGTTCCATGGAGGATTCGATACCGGCCCAGCCTACCCGGTCATCCCGCTGGTAGCCCAGTTCGGTAATCCAGTCTTCATTGGGGATGGGGCCCATGTAACCCAAAATGGGAGCAGTATATTCGCCGGTGGGATAGTAGCGCAGCGGTTCTGGAATGACGCGCACCCCGGGGAGATAGATGCTTTCCTGTTCAATGGTGAGCGCCTGAGTAAAAGGAATACTGCTGGTAATGACGGCCGGAACATATTGGGCAAAACTGTTTTCCCGCACGATAGCTTCAATGCTGTCCGGTAGTTGGGGCACGACGCCGGCATTGTCCAAAGTTTCTTCTACGGGCGCGTTGTAGATATTGGCCAGACGGGAGTAGGTCTCTACCAGTTCCGGATTGGCCGCGGCAATGAGGGCTTCTTGCTGAACGGTGTTGGTGACGGGCACGCCGGTGAGAAAAGAGAGGCGCTCGTAGATGGCTTGTAGTTCGTTTTCATCATCAGGTAGAAAGGCGGGAGTAATGGTGACGTTGAAGCTGGGGATGTTGACGGCCAGGGGGTTGCCGTTACGGTCAAAAATAGCGCCCCGGTCAGCGTCGCTGCGCAAAATGGCAAGCTGGTTTTCCTGAGCCAGGACTTGTAGTTCTGCCCCTTTGTTTTGTTGTATCCAGAAAACCCGGAAAACCAGTAAACCAAAAAGGGCGATAATGGTAATGCGCAGGAAGAATAAACGGCCGCGTATCCCAAAATCTTCTTCCGCGTCCAGTTCCGTTTCTTCTATTCGCTCCCAGCCCATTCGAGACATATGTGTTCCTCGTGATGCGTGATACGTGTTGCGTATTGTGTGACAATGGGTATGTTAACCGGAAATTGGGCGAAGTTCAGGGAAAATCACGGATTATTAAGGTGTTTAGTGCCAGGCAAGGGGCAAACAGATCGGGTCATTCGCAGGTATTGCGCCCCTTGCCTGGCACTACCTGACCCCAATTGTCCTATAGGTGGATGCGGCGGGGGCGGATGGTGCGCTGGAGGCTGTACATAATCCAGTAAACGGGGAGCATGGCAATGGTGTTGACGATGATGAGGGTAGGGAGGGAGGTGAGTGTCTGGAAGCTGGTGATGACGCCCAGCAGACGGAGCGCCAGAAGGTAGAGGATCATTTCGATGGCGGTAGCCAGGGCGGTGAGGAGGAGGGGCATGATGACGCGGCTGGTGGGGAAGGCTTCTTGCACCAGAAGTACGGCCGTAACCGCCACCAAATAGACCAAAGCCGTTAACCCCATGGGGCTGATGGAAAAAATGTCCATAAAGAATCCGGCAGTAAAGGCCCAGATCATGCCCTCTTTACGGCCGTTCAACAATCCCCAAGCCAGGGCCACCAAAAACGACAATTGGGGTACCACGCCAAAAAGAGGAAAACGGGGGAGGACGGCCGTTTGCCCAATCGCCAGCAGAATCATCACCGGAACCGCAATAAAAATGGAAGAGCGCATTAAAAGATTGGTTTCACCGCGGAGGCGCGGAGGGCGCAGAGGTCAGGACTCTCACTCTCTGTGGTCTCCGCGTCCTCTGCGGTTTTTTCGAAAGACTCATTTAGTTATCCGTCGGGCTGTCAAAAATAGTGGTGTCAATCGGCCGGAAATCCGTCACAATAAACACAATTTCCAACGTATCGAAATCCGTGGCCGGCTGCACGATGGCCCGCTGGAACAGTTTGGCCTCGCTGCGATCCACTTCCGTCACCCGGCCAATGACAATATCTTCGGGGAAATCGCCGCCCAGACCGGAGGTGGCTACCACTTCACCCACTTCCACCTGAAATTTCAGGTCGATCCAATCCATCGTCAAATTCCCGCCGGGGCCATTCCCCTTGAGGATACCGGCTGCCCGCGAATTGCTCAAGCGGGCCGGGATGGCGCTGGCGTTGTCGGTAATGAGAATGACCTGGGAAGAGTTGGGGGCGGTGCGAAAAATACGGCCGATTAAACCGCGTGGACTTTCTACCGGCATCCCCACGCGCAGGCCGTCATCAGCCCCCTTGTCAATGATAATGCTTTGTACGGCCGGACTGGTATCCAGACCAATGACGTTGGCTGTCTGCCGGGTCAGGTCGGGGGATTGGCGGGCGCGGTTGAAGAGGTCTTGCAGCAGTTGACGCTCTGCTTCCCCTTCGCGCAGTTCTTCGTTTTCCCGCTGTAACGCTTCGATTTGCGCTTCCAGCCGGTCAATTTCAGATTTAGCTTCTTGCAGGTCGCGGGGGCCGGCCAGGGCATTGGCCAATGTATCGGTGCGGGCGGCTGTCCAGCCAGCTACGGCCGTCATCGGATTGCGGATAATGTTCAGTGCGCCTCCCAAATATCCGGCACTGTCCAGAAAACTCAACGTCAGCGCCACCCCTACCAGGACGGCCAACGTTACCCAACCGGCTTTCTTTTGAGCGTCACCCATTTTTAGTTTTCAGTATTCAGTTTTCAGTGTTCAGTTTTCAGTTGATGTTCTACTGAACACTGAAAACTGAACACTGCACACTGCTAATGATGCGTACTGCCCCGGTGCAGCCCCGTCAGCGAGCGGTTCCAGACTTCGACATTTTCCAGAACCACCCCAGCGCCGCGGGCTACACAGGTCATTGGGTCTTCGGCCACCCAGACGCGCATCTTCACCGTATCTTCCAATCGTTCTGCCAGCCCGCGAATTTGCGCGCCGCCCCCGGCCAGGCAAATGCCGGTTTCCATCAGGTCGGCTACCAGTTCCGGCGGCGTTTCGTCCAGTGTGTCACGCACGGTATCTACGATGATGTTGACGGAAGGGGCCATGGCTTCGCGCAGTTCGATGCTGCTGATTTCCACAGTTTGGGGCAGGCCGTTAATCAGGTTACGGCCGCGTAAAGTCATTGTCCGTTCTTCCGGTAAGGGGAAGGCAGAACCAATGCCGATTTTCACCCGCTCGGCCATCCGGTCGCCAATCAATAAATTATATTTGCTGCGGGCGTATTGAATGATGTCCTCATCCATCTCGTCCCCGGCAACGCGGATGGAGCGGCTGACGACAATGCCGCCCATGGCAAAGACGGCTACTTCCGTCGTACCGCCGCCAATATCCACCACCATGCTGCCGCGTGTTTCGTTGACGGGCAGGCCGGCACCAATGGCTGCGGCCGTGGGTTCTTCAATGAGATGGGCTTCGCGGGCGCCGGCGGAGATGGCCGCATCGTACACGGCCCGCTTTTCCACTTCGGTGACGCCGCTGGGAATGCCCACCACGACGCGGGGTCGAGGAAAGGGGACAACCATCTGCTCGTGAGCTTTGTCTATGAAGTATTTGAGCATCGCTTCGGTGATTTCAAATTCGGAGATGACGCCGTCTCGCAACGGCCGTATCGCCACAATATCGGCCGGGGTGCGCCCCACCATTTCCCGTGCTTCCGCACCGATAGCCAAAGGCTGCCGGGTACGCCGGTTGATCGCCACCCACGACGGCTCGTTGATGACAATCCCACGGTCCCGGATATACACCAGCGTATTTGCCGTGCCCAGGTCTATACC
>JAJRTP010000226.1 GCA_024278255.1 Chloroflexota bacterium
AAAGTGGAATTGAAACGTGACAGCCAAATAATTCTGGACAATGCACCTTTCAGCGGATCCGCTCAGGACTGCCCCCATGATCCCGGTTCGTATGTTTACCGGCTGGTGGCCCGCGGCCAAAACGATACCAAAGATACGCGGGACATTACCGTTAACGTAGCCGCGGCCAGCGGCGATCTGCCCTTACAAAACAGCACCTGGAACGTAACGACCTATTGGAATGGCTCCCAATTGACAAACCTGATTCCGGGCAGTTCCATCTGGATTCAGTTTAAAGGTAATGGCACATTCAGCGGTAATTCAGCCTGCAACAATTACAATGGCTCCTACTCACAATCAGGCGGACAGTTAACCATCAGCAATCTGGTTAACACGGGGCAGCAATGTGCTGATCAAAGTATTATGGATCAGGAAAAAGCATATTACAGTGCCTTGGAATCCTCGGCCTCCTTTTCCATCAATAAAAACCAACTGGCCATCAACAACGGTTCGGGGCAAACGGTTTTGAACTATTCCGGCAAGCCCTAAACGCCAATTTTATTAACATAACTGATATTGGCCCGTACTGCTCATCGCTACAGTACGGGCCTTTTTATTTGCCTGGTCGGGAGAATATGATATAACTTTTACTATACATAAAGCGTAAATTGTGTGTTCATCCTCATAAAGAGATGGAGGGTATCATGGCCGATGATCAAGTAGATGATCCAGCAAATGAAAACAAATCGTATAATATAATTTTAATTATTCTGGCCGTTATTTTTGCGGTTGTACTGGCATTTTTTGCCTGGTTTGTCTTTAAGTCATTTTTCGGGTCTGGTCCCGGTTCGCCGGGCGGGAGCGGGGATGCGGTATGGGATCGCATTCAGAGCAGTGGCAAGATGGTCGTGGGCACGTCAGCCGATTACCCGCCTTTTGAGTATTACGATAACAGCTACCAACTGGACGGCTTTGACATAGCCCTCATTAAAGATGTGGGCCAGCAGCTTGGCGTAGAGGTAGAAATCCGGGACATGGTGTTTGATGACTTGGGCAATGCCTTGCAACTGGGCCAGACTGATGTGGCAATAGCGGCCCTGACGGTAACGGATGAGCGGGGAGCAGTCGTTGATTTTTCCGACGTTTATTTTGTGACACAGGATGGTATTCTGGCACAGCAAAGTTCGGCAATTACAGTTATCAATTCTGCGCCGGAAATGGCTCCTTACCGGATTGGCGTGCAAAGGGGCAGTGTTTATGAGACACAACTACGGCGGGATTTGGTGAACACGGGGCTGATGCCATCGAGCAATCTGCTGGTTTATGAACGGGCCAGTGATGCAGTGCGGGATTTGACGCAAAACCGGCTGGATTTGGTGATGTTGGATGAACCGGTGGCGAAAACGGCCGTTACCCAAAACCCCGCTCTCAAAATAGTGGGCGCCGGTCTGTACCAGCAGCGTATGGCTATTGCCATGCCTAATGGCGCCGTCACCCTGCAAACAAAAATCAACGACGCCTTGCGCCAGTTGAGCAATTCGGGGCGTATTCACCAACTGGCCCAGGAATATATGGGGCTGAATCCCGACGAAATCATCCCGCCGCCTACCCCGCCGCCAGTTACGGCCACACCCCATCCCACCGCCACCGCCCAACCCTGCATCAACGGCATGCAATTCGTTCAGGACATCAATCTGGATGACGACAATATGAAAGACCCGCCGCTGATGCCGCCGGGCGTACCTTTTACCAAAGTGTGGCGTATTCGCAACAGCGGCACCTGCACCTGGGACAGTTCTTATTCCCTGGGCTTTGTCAGCGGCATCCAAATGGGCGGGCAATCAACCTTTATCAATGGCAGTGTGCCTCCGGGCGGGCTGTATGACATTGCCGTTAATTTTGTCTCGCCCATTGTGCCGGGCGTTTACCAAAGTTTCTGGGCGATGCACAATGGCGCCAATCAACCGTTTGGCGACCGCATCTGGGCCGGCATTGAAGTAACCGGCGCGCCAACAGCGACGCCGGCCCCCACGCAAACCCCCTCGCCTTCGATTGATTTTACGGTAGATCGGACGAATATAACGGCCGGAGAGTGCGTCACTTTTAACTGGAATGTGCAAAATGCGACGGCCGTATTCTACGGCGCAAAAGGCTCCCCCTGGCAGCAAGTACCGCTGCAAGGCAGCCGGGTGGAATGCCCGCCGGTAACAATAACGCAGCAGCTAAGAGTGGACAAACCGGACGGCTCATCAGAAATTCGGGAAATCACCGTCTACGTGCAGCCCAACATCGGCGCACCGGTCATCACCCAATTCTCCGCCGACCCGTCACAGATTAACGCGGGGCAATGCGTCACGGTTCGCTGGCAGGTGGAAGGAGATGTGAGCAACGTAAACGTTTTGCGGGACAATGTGACGCTGTGGGGCGGCGCGCCTACGAGCGGCACGTATCAGGACTGCCCACCCGGTACGGGCACAATCAGTTACCGGGTCGAAGCGTCAGGTGCAGGCGGCAGCAACCAGCGACAGCAGTATGTCACGGTCATTGCGCCGACGGCTCCGGCTACGGCCGTGCCCCCCACCCCCACAATCCCCGGCCCTACGCCGGTTCCCACAGAAGTACCGCCGGTTATCAATTCATTCACCGCTTCGCCCAGCGAAATTACCGCCGGGAACAGCGTGCGTGTCTCCTGGAGCATTGGTGGCGGGGCGCAGTCGGCCCTGATTAAACGGAATGGTGTGGTGGTGGCGGACAACATCGGCTTCAACGGCACGGTAACCGACAATCTGAACGATCCGGGTCTGGTGACGTACCGGCTGGAAGTGTTGGGCGCGGGCGGCCAATCCACTTTCCAGGAAGCAACGGTGAATGTCCTGCCGGCGCCGGAAGCAGGCTTGCCGCTGCAAGGCCCCAACTGGGTTTTGCAGAGTTACTTTGACGGTACCGGGGCGATGTTGTCTGTGCTGCCGGGGTCGCAGGTTACGGCCGTATTCGGCCCGGATAACAAATTAAATGGTACGGCCGGCTGTAACACCTACAACGCCGATTACGTGGCAACCGGTGAAACACTCTCTATCGGCGCCATTACCAGCGGCCGAACCAGTTGCAGCGATCCGCCCGGCATTATGGAACAAGAGCAGGCATACCTGAATCTGCTGCCCTCTGCCGCCGCTTATTCCACCACGCCCCTGGCTCTGGAAATCCGCGACACGCAAGGCAGACTTATCCTCATTTTTGAGGAACTGAAAATCACACCATACAATTAAGGAACCACGGATGATATAGATTTGACGGATTTACACAGATAGATGAAGAATTCCGTGTAAATCCTCCTTATCCGTGTAATCCGTGGTTCCCAGGTTAACGTTTTCTAAAAGGTCATGTTCCCTCACGCAGCGAACGTGGCCTTTTTGCGTTTTGTTAACGTAGTACAAATTGTTAACGGCTAAAATGGCAACCATCTGGGCATTATCACGTATAATGAGCAGGAGTTGGATGGAGTAGGGCGATTTGGTAAATCGCCCAACATTTCAAGGAGGATACAGCATGACGAATCAGAGTGAGCCACAAGTGAGCCGCCGGGGGTTTCTGAAAGTGATTACTGTAACGGGAGCCGCGGCCGTAGCCACCGGAGCGGGAGCCGCCCTGCTCAAGCAAAATCCGAACACGCCAGCGACCATTACCACAGTTTCTTCAGCGCCATTGGCCGTGTCTACCCCAATAACCGCCGCCACGCCGCAAAATGAAGTCCTGGCTCGTCTGGCGGCCGTTCAGGCAGAAAATATGCGCTTGCAAGCAGCCCTGGATGCCGCCAACCGCCAACTGGAAACCTTCCAATTGCAAAACCAGGACACATCAGCCGCCACTGAATCGCTCAATGTACAATTGGGTGAAGCGAATACCCAGATTGGTATTTTGGCGGGGCTGGTGGCTTTGTATGAACAGTTGGATGAGGTGGACGTGGAAACGGTGGTGGAAAATGGCTTAACGGCCGTATCCGACACCCTCACCAATCTCCTGGATGACATCCCTACTCTGGAAGAAGGTATTCAGGCCGGACACATAGCTCTGGCCGAGGTAGAAAATAATATTCCGCTGCTGGAAAACGGCCGTATCTGGCTGGAAAATCACACCGGCAAACTGGACGCCTACTTTCAAAGTATTGAAAATATGCTGCAAGACGCTGTTGAATCTGCCGGGCCGTTCCTGCAAATGTTGAACGATTGGTTCGAGGGCGTGCGTAAATGGCTGCCCTTTGGCCTGGGGCAAAAAGCGGCGGCCGTCATGCAATCCATCACCACCCTGCTCATCGAAACCCCGGCTACCATCAGTGGGCTGGACACCAACGTCGCCCAACCTCTGGCTGCCTGGTTAAACCGGGACAATGACGGCGAGATTCTCTTGCATAAAAATGTGATCAAACCGTTACGGGAAAATGTGTTGACTAAAACAGAGCAAACGGTGGGGAAAGCCAAAGAGACCAATCTGGTTTATACCGCCCAATTAAAGGAACCTGTGCAAACGGCCGTGACCAACCAACGCGCCATCCGGCAAATGATTGCTCTCTATCGGGAAGAGCATCAGGTGTAGGGCCTGGCTAGAGAATTAGCAGCACAGAAGCCACAATCATCGCCATAGCCATGATAAAAAAGGCGATGATGAGCAGAATTACCAGCCAATCTGTTTCGTGGTGGTCTGGGGGTAGGGTGTAACGGGGTTGGGGCGGCGGGGGCGAGACGGCCGTATCCACCTCAGCCACAGCCGGTGCGATGGGTTGTTCCGGCTGCACATCATACTGAGCCAGCATATCAGAGGTCACTTCTACCTCTTCCTCACTATCCATGGCCTGCGCCAGTGTCGCTACCAATTCATCATCCAGATTCGCAGTAACGGCCGTGGCGGCCAGCAGATCAGCTTCCAAATCGGTCTCTTCCTCTTCCGTCCATTCTTCCTGTGCTTCCGGCGGGGCAATTTTTTGCACCCACTCCGGCAGTTCCGCCTCTGCCAGTTTGGCCGCATCCGCCCGCCGCTTGACGCTGGCCAGGGCCAAAGCCAACTCTTCCTGTTCCTGCCGCAAGGCTTTGGCGTCTTCAACCGGTGGTTCGACAACGGCCGTTTGCCCCACCACAGCCACATCCCGCGCCAGCAAAAAATAATCCGCCCGGCCCGGATCGAACATCAGATGGCCGCCCACCCGCACCGGATTACCCGTCTCCAGAGTTACATGGGCTGCTTCCCGCGGCGGGACGATGCAGCGCAGATGATAGTTGTTTTCTGTCAGGTCAAATTGGGTGTAAAAGGTACGGCCGTTGCCTTCCCCTTTCTTTTGCGCCACCGGCACACGCACCACATCTTCCACCACGCCCACCACAAAAACCAGGCCCAGGGGAAGCTCACGGGGTAACTGCAATGCCAAACGATGGTTCAAACGACGTACCGAGACTTCCATCATAACATCCCCATTATACCTGAAAGAGGGCCGGTTTGTTTTACTCCTTTGTCCCAAAACCAGTCTGGTTTTCACCACAACAATCATCCTAGAGATCATCCTATTCTAATTTGACGAAAAATAGTCAGGTGGTTATACTTATTCGCGCTGCATTTTTGGAAGCGGCCATATTTAATCTGCCTGACAAGATTTACAAAAAGATGCGCCGATGTAGCTCAATTGGCAGAGCAATGCTCTTGTAAAGCATAGGTTATGGGTTCAAATCCCATCATCGGCTTCGGCGCAATCGCCAAATAACATGGGTCAGTGTCCCGAGTGGCAAAGGGGGCGGGCTGTAAACCCGCTGGCGTAAGCCTTCGTAGGTTCGAGTCCTACCTGGCCCACCTTACGCCCACGTAGCTCAGACGGCAGAGCACATTCTTGGTAAGAATGAGGTCATGGGTTCAAGTCCCATCGTGGGCTTCCTGCCCCGTTCACCCCTTATCAACATGACAGGGTGACGGGGTATATTTATGAAAAACGATTATAATTATTGCATCTGAAACAATCGCACACAGTTTGTTTGGATGCCCGAAAATTTGGTTAAGGAAAAGGGTTGTAAACAATGGCAAAAGAAAAATTTGTACGCGGGAAACCACATGTGAATATTGGTACGATTGGTCACGTGGATCATGGGAAAACCACCCTGACAGCGGCCATTACCAAAGTGTTGGCAATGAAA
>JAJRTP010000227.1 GCA_024278255.1 Chloroflexota bacterium
AAACACGGCGCAGGGAATTACCCAGTGTCGTGCCAAAGCCTCTTTGTAAAGGTCCCAGGATAAACCGGCCATATTCTTTAGACATGGCGGTGCTTTCAATTTTGGGCAAAATAAGGTTACTAATAGCCAATGTAAATTCCTCCCTTCTCGATAAGGACGGTTATCAGAATTACCGCCGGGAGTAATATTCCACAACCAGCTGCTCGTTAATGGTGACATCAATGTCTTCACGAGCGGGTAAATTCAAAACTTTAGCCGTCAGGCTGTTTGTATCTAATGAAAGCCAACGGGGAACCTGGCGGTCATCAATGTCTTCCCGTAATGTTTTGAAGTAGCTCAAGCCTATGCTTTGGGGACGAATGGAAATCTCATCGCCAGGGGTGACAAGAGCAGACGGGGCTTTGGTTTTACGGCCGTTAAGCATAATATGCCCATGAGCCACCAATTGACGCGCCTGGGCCCGCGAATCACCAAATCCCAAACGATAAATAACGTTATCCAGACGGGTTTCCAGAATGACCAGCAAATTCGTACCGGTCAACCCCACGCGCTGTGTAGCCCGCTTGAAATAGCGGCTAAACTGGCGTTCATACACCCCGTAAATACGGCGCGCTTTCTGCTTCTCACGCAATTGCAACAAATAGTCGGAAGCCCGACCCCGCCGAAACTGAGCGTCACGGCCGTGTTCCCCAGGGGGATAAGAACGGCGTTCAAACGAACACTTCGGGGTCATACAACGCGACCCCTTCAAAAACAGCTTCTCGCCTTCACGACGACAAAGCTTACATACCGGTCCAGTATACCTTGCCAACTTTACCTCCGTTAAACAAATCTCATAAAGAGAGGTTTACAGGCGTGGCAACCCGTCATCCCTCTCAAATTAATAAATTACCAATTACTACTAAACGCGACGCTTCTTCTTCGGCCGGCAGCCATTATGAGGTACCGGCGTTACATCACGAATACTTTTCACCTTAATGCCCGACGCCTGCAAAGAACGGATAGCCTGTTCACGGCCAGGGCCTGGCCCCTTCACAATAACGTCCATTTCCTGCATCCCATTATCTTTGGCTGTGCGGGCTGCACTTTGGGCCGCCATACGAGCTGCATAAGGCGTACTTTTGCGCGAACCCTTAAATCCAGACGTACCGGCACTGGCCCAGGCAATTGTATTCCCATTCATATCAGTGATCGTCACAATGGTGTTATTAAACGTAGCAAAAATATGAGCCTGTCCTTGCGGCACCATCTTCTTCGCTTTTTTACGGGTCGATTGTCTTCTACGTCCCATTCCATCTCCTCTAGTCGTAGAGCGATTCGGCAAATCGCTTTACAAATAAATTATTTACCGCCCTTCCGGCGTCCCCGACCAGCCACAGTCTTCTTCGGGCCTTTGCGAGTACGAGCATTCGTTTTAGTTCGTTGGCCATGAACGGGCAGGTGACGACGATGACGTAATCCTCGGTAACAACCGATTTCCGTCAAGCGCTTGATATTCATAGCCACTTCGCGCCGCAAATCACCTTCTACCGTGTAATCACTATCAACGATCTGACGCAACCGAGTCACTTCCGCTTCAGATAAATCCTGAACGCGGGTATCCGGATTAACGTCAGCCCGCTCAATAATCTGTTGGCTGGATGTTTTACCAATGCCATAGATATATGTCAGACTTATTTCTACCCGCTTGTTGCGGGGAATATCCACACCAGCAATACGTGCCATAATTCCTCCGTTCTAACCCTGGCGCTGCTTATGATTGGGGTCTACACAAATCACGCGCACAACACCTTTCCGCTTCACAATTTTGCATTTCGGGCAACGCCGCTTCACAGACGATGATACTTTCATTTGTCGCTCCTAACGCATACAAATAACACCAACTCAAAATGGTGTCCCATTCACTCTTAATAAATTTCAAATGATAAGATGGAAAATTTATTCCCAAAGCAATCTACTATTTTGCCATCTTTTCGGATAATTGTCCAACAAATACTCTATCAATCTCAAACTCGTTCACGATGGCTTAAACTATTAAGCCTTTGCTTCCCGGATTGACTGCACTAAATCCTGCTGAACCGCCTCAACTGATTGCTCACCATTAATCTCAACCAGCAAACCACGCTTACGATAATAGGCTAACAAGGGCGCTGTTTCTTCCTGGTAGACTTGCATCCGGGTACGGATAGTTTGCTCATTATCGTCTGCCCGGCCTTCGATTTTGCCCCGGTTAATCAGCCTTTGCACCAACACTTCTTCATCAACTTTGATGTAGGGCACAATGCTAATCTCGCCATCAATATTTGCCAACAGTTGGTCCAGCGCTTCCGCCTGGGCCGTTGTCCGCGGGAAGCCATCTAAAATGGCCCCTTTGGCACAATCCGGCTGTGACAAACGGTCTTGCACCATAGCCACCGTGACATGATCGGGCACCAGTTCACCCTTGTCCATGTAGGTCTGGGCTAGTTGACCCAACTCGGTCTGATTTTTCAGGTTTGCCCGAAACAGATCGCCTGTAGATACTTGGGGCAAACCAATTGCTTCCTGCAATAGTTTAGCTTGCGTACCCTTACCAGCACCCGGAGCGCCCATCAAGACAACATAGGTAGCCATTTAGAAGAATCCCTCGTATTGGCGCATGGTCAATTGTGCTTCTAGCTGGCGCATGGTATCGATGACGACACCCACCACAATGATCATGCCGGAACCACTAACAACCAAAGCGCTGCGTTCTAACCCGGGAATACCCAAAACGAAGCCAAAGAATTGCATGATGCCCGGCAATACAGCTACTGTTCCCAAGAAGATAGCACCGGCAAAGGTTATACGGCGCACCACAGACATAACGTATCGTTCTGTCCGCTTGCCGGGACGAATACCGGGAATAAAACCGCCCTGCCGCTGCAATGTCTGGGGAATGTTTTGTTGGCGCACCATCACATCCGTATAGAAATAGGTAAATCCCACTACCAGGATAAAGAAGATGCCCCAATAAGCATAGAATCCAAAATTACTGGGGTCCTGATTTTGGCTAAAGCTGGCGACAGTCGTAGCAATACTGTCCATAAACCCGCCATTACCGGTGATAAAGAGACCGGCCAACAAGGGCGGGAAAATAAGAATGGAACTGGCAAAGATGATCGGGATCATGCCGGCCGTATTTACCTTGAGCGGTATATAGCTGCTTTGACCCTGGTACACTTTTCGACCACGCACACGACGGCCGTACTGCACCGGTATGCGCCTTTGCCCTTCTTGCACAATGACAATAACAAAAATCGTCGCTACCGTAATAATCAGGAACGATACAAAAGAAAAGATACGCGCCGACTGATCCGGCAAAGCAAACAAGCTGGCCAGCCCCGGCAAAATACCGGACACAATGCCGCTGAAGATGATCAGAGAAATACCCTGGCCAATACCATCTTCCGTAATCAACTCACCCAACCAAAGAGCAAACATCGTGCCGCCCAACATAGCCATCAAAGTCATTGATGTCGGCAGAATGGTTGCGGCAGTCAGGCCAAAATTAGGCATAATCGAAGCCAGACCATCAGCGCCGCCGCCGCCCAGGCTAAAACCAATCAGGCGAATCTGCCCAATTGCCTGCAACAAAGCCAACGGTACCGTAATATAATAGGTCAGTTTATTAATCCGGTTACGACCAGACTCGCCTTCTTCCGACATTTCCTGTAGTTGCGGCACAATCGGCGTCAGCAACTGAATGATGATAGAGGCCGTAATGTAGGGATAAACTCCCATAGCCATCACAGAAAAGCGACGCACGGCCCCGCCAGATAACAAATCCAGGAACCCGACAACCTGATTAGAACCGCCGGCTTGCGACGTAAAAGCCAACCAGGCAGTTAAATTAACACCGGGCACAGGTATGTTAGCTACAGCCCGGTATACAACCAAAAGGAAAATGGTGAAAAGAATGCGCCGACGTAAATCGGGTGCTGACATTGCAGTTCTAAGTGATTCAACCATACGATTTCTCCATTTTAGAGAGTTGCTTTATTAGATAGTGTACAGATTCTCTAAAACGCTTATGTAAGGGGCAGCACCTCGACCTTACCACCAGCCGCCTCAATCTTCTGCCGGGCAGTGACAGAAAAACGATGAGCCTTCACAGTTAATGCCACATCAAGATCCCCATCACCCAAAATTACCACGGGATCAGTTGGTTTTTTAATGAAGCCAATAGCCGCCAGGACTTCTGGCGTGACTTCTACATCGCCAAAATCTATTTCAGCCAGACGATCCAGATTAACTGGTTTGTAATATACTTTGCGAATATTGGTAAACCCACGTTTATAAGGCAAACGCCGGGCCAAAGGCAATTGACCGCCTTCAAAGTAAATACCTTTGCCGCCGCCACTGCGGGCGTTCTGACCTTTGGTACCGCGACCGGCTGTTTTACCTTGTCCGGCCGAAATGCCCCGACCCACTCGCTTGCGCTTCTTTTTTGCTCCAGGATTTGGACGCAGATCGTGTAATTTCATTATTCTACCTCTTCCACCGTTACTAAATGGCTGACCTTTTTGATCATACCGCGAATAACGGCCGTATCCTCATGTTCAACCGTCTGATTCAGCTTACGTAAACCCAAGGCACGAACTGTACCTTTCTGGTCTTTCTTGTATCCAATTGAACTTTTTGTATAAGTAACCAGTATTTTAGTCATTTTTCCGACTCCAAAACGGCATAATGTCTGCCGGGTCTTTCCCCCGGTCAGATGCAACCTGCTCCACCTGCTGCAAATTGCGCAAACCATTTAACGTAGCCAGAAGCACATTCAACACATTATCGCTTCCCAAAGATTTGGACAGGATGTCACGATAACCGGCCGCCTCAATAACAGCACGCACGCCGCCACCGGCAATAACCCCTGTACCAGGAGAGGCTGGTTTAAGAAGCACCTTAGCTGCACCATGCCGGCCAATGATTTCATGAGGAATTGTCGTACCCATCAACGGCACTTCTTCCAGGTTTTTGCGGGCAGTTTCTAACGCTTTGCGAATCGCATCCGGTACGGAACGTGCTTTGCCAATACCCACGGCTACTTTGCCCCGGTTATCGCCAACCACTACCGTCACCCGGAAAGCAAACCGGCGGCCGCCTTTGACCACTTTGGCCACGCGCGTAATATCAATAATACGCTCGTCATATTCCTGTTCATACCCTTGTCTTTGTCTTTGTCGTCGTTGACCCATAACTGTCTCCTTAGAACTCCAGGCCACCCTCACGAGCGCCATCAGCCAAAGCCTTGACACGGCCGTGATACAAATAGCCGCCGCGGTCAAAAATAACCGTAGAAATACCAGCAGCCTTAGCCCGTTCTGCCACCTTTTCACCTACAAGCGCAGCCTGTTCTTTCTTAGTCTTTCCATCTATGTCGCCGCGCAGTTCCACATCAACTGTGGAAGCAGACACCAGGGTGCGACCCGCTTCATCATCTATCAATTGCGCATAAATATGGTCGATACTGCGGAACACATTCAGACGCGGCCGATCAGTTGTACCCGATATTCTGGCCCGGATACGGCGATGGCGACGTTGACGTGCTTTACGTGATTTTACAGCCATAATAATACCTCTTAAACCTTACCGGCCTTGCCAGCTTTCCGCCGAATAATCTCACCGTCATACCGGATACCTTTACCCTTATAGGGTTCTGGCGGCCTTTGTTTGCGAATAACTGCCGCTATTTCACCCACAACTTGCTTATCGATACCTGAA
>JAJRTP010000228.1 GCA_024278255.1 Chloroflexota bacterium
GGGATGCTCAGGAACAGGTTGAGGCGGTGGGGGCGGCGGATGAAATCGCCCAGCAGGGTGTTCTGGATGAGGGCGTAGGGGAGGGGAAGGCTGGTCGCACGGCCGTAAACCACCAATTCCGGCCCCAATGCTAGGATGATGTACAGCAAGGCCATGAGCAGCCAAAACCGCGTATCCCGCCACTGTTTGAACAAGCCGAAAAGGGTTAAAGCCAGGGTGATGAAGCCGATAAACGGCACGTAGTCCACACTGGCGGCAACTTTGCTGAAGACAGGTTGTATCTGGTCGCCCCAGAAGCGGTTCATGGGGCCGGGGATGAGATAGGCGGCTAAATCAGTACGGCCGTTGTCCGGTTCAAACAGCCCCATATCTTCCGGGTTTTCCCGGCTCAACTGGTTGCTGATAACCGGCAGCGCCAGAGGCAGCATGAGCAGGAAGGCTACTGCGCCGCTGAGGGCCAGCAGCGACCAGGCGCGGCGAGTGCGGGCCGCCGGATTGGCTGCCAGTACCCACAACAAAAAACCGGCCAGCAGCGGCCCGCCCATCACCAGAAGCTGCCAGCGGCTGATGCCAATCATCGCTAAAAAAATACCGGCGAAAACGGCCGTTTTCCCCTTCTGCCCCAATATTGTCCGGCGTAAGACCAGCATCGCCAACGGCGTCCAAAAGAGAATGATCATATTGGGATGGTCGTAATGAGACAGGGTGTAAGGCCAAAGAAGGACGACAAGACCGGCAATGAATGCGGCGCGCCGGTCCGGGAGGAGATCAGCGGCCAGCAGATACATGGCAAAACCATTCAGCGTGTAAATGAGCAGAATGATGAGGTTATAAGCGGCGATTTCTCCGATAACGGCTTGCAGGGGCAGCCAGAGGGCCAGGTTAAACCAGGCAAAATTATGCGAAAACAGGGGGACGCCTGCGGGAAAATATAGTAACTGCGTGAAAAAGGGGGATTGTCCGGCGTTGAGTGCTTCTTTGACCCACCAAAAAGTCCACTGATGCACCCATAAATCATCCCGGCCGCCGATGAGATGTGTACTGAGGCGGTTGATGACCGGCCAGGTGACAAGCAGCACAATTGCTGCATAGGCCAGCAGGGCTAACCAGTGGGGATGGCGAAAACGGGCAGGGGGCGATGGGGTAATCTGGTTCATTTTTGGATGTCGGTCAGGTAGATTGTATCGGCCGTTTCGCCGTTTTCGTCAGTGGCTAATACCCGTTCTCCTGTTTCCTGATCATATAAACCTACCCATATCTGATACAGGCCGGGAGGAATTTCAGTCAGGGGCAGTTGGCGCGTGTCTTTGATAATTTCTCCCGGTTCCCAGGCAAACGTGGGATAAGTCCAGTTGCGCGGAATGGCATCGTTTTGGGCGGCAATCTGGCCTGTACCGGTATCTATCAGATGAATGAAAGCGATATAGGAACGATCTAGCAGTTTGTTTGTTCGCCAGTATAAATCAATATTGAGCATGTTGTCGCTTTGGGTAACTGTATATCCGGGTAAATGGATGGCCTCGCCCCATACGGCCGTGCTGCTGCTTTGGGGCGCATAGGCAGATAGCTGCACTGGTCCCAATTCTACCTGATTGCCCAATTGTTGGTCGTTTTCATCGGCGACTTGCATGGCAAGGGTGTAGGCGCCGGGGGGGATGGCTTCGGGAATGGGCAGGATATAGCTTTCTTTTACCACTTCGTCAGTTTGCCAGTTGGCTGTGGGCCAGGCGATGGAGATAGGTTGGCAGAGGGTATATCGGGATACGGCCGTGTCATCCAGCCAATCAAAACACACCTGGGATTCTGTGATGGGTACGGCCGTTGCTCCCCAACGGGCATCTATTTTCACCACGCCATTTTGTACAGCCTCTACCGGTGCATAGCTTATGCGGATTAAACCCAGTGCATCTGTCAACCTCTGGGAGAATGTAAAATCAACGCCAAATTGAGGAGACGTATTGTACACGATGACCTCATCATCTTCATAAACCGGTTCGATGGTGAACCAGTCCCGCCATTGCTGCCGGTAGCCTTCATGGACAAACTGCTTGTGAATGACGATGTAGCGGATATTGCCCTCGGCCAGCATGTTGAGATTCTGCGAAACCTCCGGAATGCTGCTATCCAATTCATCTTTGTGAGCCAGAAAAGAAGCCAGGAAAGGAATTTGATCCAAAAAGTTGAATGCTTGAGTGGGCACGCGGGAAACGTGCCCGGTAGCTATCGGTTTGCCATGAGTCATCTGGTAGGCCATATACCATTTGTCAAAACGTCGGTCATTCACGGGCAAATCCAGAACACCGTAATTTTCGGGATCGTCGCCCAGGCGTTTGTACCAGTCCGGCACAGAGTAAGGGGTCGTGGTAAGCGGAACTGCCCGGCGGACTTCCCCTAGAACGAGCAGGATAACTACTGTAGTCAACAAGATAACGCTGGCAGGCTGCCGGCGGCGCACAAGAGATGTATTCACCATGGCTGTCATGCCCCAGGCGGCCATCATACTGACAGGCAAACTTAATACGACGTTGAACCGATGAGGGCGACGCAGGATGACGCCGATAAAACTGTTTTCAATCCAATAATAAGGTAAGAGGATAGTGGTGGGCTGCCCGTTGACGGCCAGCCATGGTCCCAAGGCCAGGATGACGTACAAGAAGGCTACCAATAACCAGAAACGAGACTGCGGCCATTGCCAGATAATGCCGACCAGCGACAGAAACAAGGCCAGATAGCCAATGAAGGGAATGTAATATGTGCTGGCGGCAATTTGTTCATACGGCCGTGTCAAATAAGGATTAGCAACGTTTTTGCCCATCGTGGTGTCATATAAGTTGGGGGGGATGAAATAGGACAGCAAATCGGTACGGCCGTTATCTGGCTCTTGCAAAGCAATTGTTTCCGGCCGGCCGCCAATAATTTGCTCCTGAACAATAGGCCAGGCCAGGGGCAGCATAAAGAATAAAGCAGTGATCCCGGCAATGCTCAACATAAACAGGCGGGGTTGCCATGCTGCCCGCTTCCGCCACAGAAGATAAGCTGAATAACTGATGAACAGGGGAAGCGCCATAAGCAACATTTGCCAGTTATTGATACCTGTTAACGCCAGGAAAAGTCCGGCCAGA
>JAJRTP010000229.1 GCA_024278255.1 Chloroflexota bacterium
CAAGGCACGGCAAAAATACTTAAAGCCTACAAATCCGATGTACCAAAGTCTTCCGAACGCTGTATTTTTACGGGTGAGCCGGCAGTAGCAATCACGCTGGATGAAAAAGGCACCTTGCGCCCTGGTCGAGCTGCCCGTTCAAATATACCGCTAATTACGGGGGCAACAGTTATTAACTTCCATCCCTATGGTGACGTTGGCATTCCAGTTTCCGGGGAGGCGCTATTAGCGATTCATGCGATGCCGTTGGGGTCAGCTAAGAGCGCAGGACGACTGCTTATGGTACATTCGGATAATCCCGAATTAATGCTACATTTTGCCAGAGAATTTTTAAAGGAAAATCGTCAGGCGATACAATTGGCGCAGGCGGCAGGTAGCAACAAGCTGAAAGAGGCTGATTTTAGCTATCGCACTCTACTTATCCACACTTTGCTTCCCGCAGAAATTATGCAACGAGAGGCGAAGGAAGACGAGCGTCCCTTTTCGATTACGGCTTATCGTCTATCTAACAGCGGTCAGGATCCAAGTTTGGAGATTTACCACTTACCAATGGAGATATTGGGATTTCTCAGATTGATGGAACGGGCAGATTTTCGTCACCAATGGCATGCCATTGTTAATCGAGCCTGGGAGGTGGAGCCAAAAAAGAAGAAGCGCAAAAAAGATGCAGAACCGTTTAAACCCCGCAAAAACTGGCTCTATGAAGACCTGTTTGACCTGCCGGACAATGCGGCCCAATTTATTCGAACTTACTTTTTACGTGTGGCGCTGCGCTACGCCAAAAACAGAGATACCGACCCGCGCGACGCCTATTCAACTCAAAAAGAGGCCGAGTTGGTCTCATGGGAAATCACAGCTCATTTTTTAAGGAGGATATTGCATATGGACCCGGAAAAAATCGAACAAATCAGGCAAATGGGTGATACCCTGGCCGAATACGTAAACGGCCAAAATGACCGTCGCTTTTTCCGCGACTTTTTCACCGTTCAGCGTTATGACTATTTCCGCGATATTTTGATGAAGGCCAATATGGCCCATACCAAACGCGGCAACCCGCCCTTAATCCGGTTTGAACCTTATATTACCGTGTTTGAGGACGGTGAGAACCTGGCCCGTTCTGACTGGAAACTGGCCCGCGATTTGGTATTGATTCGGATGGTGGAGCGTCTGTATGAACTGGAATGGCTGGGACGACACGCGGACGCCATCCCTGAACCGAATGAAGAAACCGAAAGTGACTAGATTAAACCGCAAAATCAATAACTAGGAGGAATATTATGGCTTTTGTAACCGGTTTACTGCTTATTGATGCGCCTGCATCGGCTCTGAACAATCTGGGGAACATCCCTGGCGCCCGGACCGACAACACCGTTGGCGTAAAAATGATTAAAACCAGAGAAGGCGCCTATCCCTACGTGTCGGCGCAGGCTTTTCGCTACTGGCTGCGCACCACATTGGAAAAAGGCAACTTTGGCTGGAAAGCCGCGCCTATCTTTCGGGAGAAAAAAGTTGCCTATACCGATGCAAATCCGATTAAATGGTGGGATGATGACCTGTTCGGCTACATGCGCGCCCCTTCCAAACGGGCCGATGCAGTGGCTGCCCGCGCAGCGGCGGAGGAATACGCAGAAGCCACTCCCACCACCGACACTGTTACCCGCGTATCACCCTTCCGGGTCAGCACGCTGGTTTCCATTGCCCCCGTCCAAATTACAGAAGATTTTGGTGTGATGTCGCGGCATGAAGGCGACCCTGTGCCACACGAACATCAATTTTATCGGACGACGCTCAAGGGGTTGTTTTCCCTTGACCTGCACGCAGCCGGAACTTTCTCCTACAGGAAAAAAACAGGCTTTCGCAACCTGGATGATGAACGGGTAAAGCAAGCGCAAGAAAGAGGATTGGAGGCTTTAGAGGCAGAAAAATCCTACCGGTTGCCTGCCGATGACCGGACACAGCGCGTGGCTGCTCTGTTTGAAGGTATGGCCCATCTGGAAGGCGGGGCCAAGCAAACCATCCATTATACCGATGTATCCCCCGCTCTGGTTATTATGGCCGTAACCAAAGGGGGCAACCACATTTTTGGGCACGTGATTGGAGCCAACGGCAAAGGGTTGCCGGTTGTCAAAACTGAGGCGCTGGAAGAAGCCCTGACTATCTTTGCCGACGAACTGCTGTCGCCGGTGTATGTAGGATGGGTGCAAGGCTATCTGGATGAAGAACGAGCCAAACTGGAAGCCTTTGCCGCAACTGCGCCAAAGCCTATCCAAATCAGCCATCCTCGCGAGGCATACCAATCCCTGATTCAAGACTTGAAAAACAACCCCCACTGGCTGGATTAACCAAAAACGCCCGACGGGTTTTTAAAACCCGTCGGGCAATAACGGGAGGTCAATCAATGCGTGTGCTAAAAATTGTGGCAGAAGGATTAACCACTTCATTTCGCTATCCGCATTTTATGCAACAGATTCACCCCAGTTTCCAGATGCCGCCGCCGGCCACTATTTACGGCCATATTTGTAGCGCTCTGGGGAAGTGGGTTGACCCAACGGATTTGCAATTTGCCTACCGGTTTGAATACCAGACTTCAGCCAAAGATGTCGAACATAGTATTGTTTTGCAACCCGGCAAAGGGAAACTCCCAGGGACAAAGTTGCCAAAGGTGCTGGAGGGAAGGGTAAATCCTTTTGAACGGGAGCTACTTTTCCAACCCCGGCTGACCCTATACCTCAATCGGCCTGAATGGGAGCCCTATTTTCGCAGCCCCCGCTATGCTGTTATCTTGGGGCGTTCCCAAGATCTATTTACCTATTCCCAAGTGAACATCATCGAACTGGAGCAGGCTGAGCAAGCCTATTTTGAGCATACTATTCTTCCTCATGAAATGGCCGTACAGGTCATGCAAGGTGTTTCCGTGTTGTTCCCCCGATATCTGGACTATTCTCAAAAACGCGCCCCCGCTTTCAGCCGTTATTTGGTCATCAAAGAGCGGGTCTTCAGCAATGATTTTATAACCTACGGAGAACGATATAACGGTCCCTACTGGGTTGACCCCACCAGCCCCAAAGTAAAAGGAGTGCACTTGGGATTGTATTTCCATAGCTTTACAGGAGGCGACGGTGAAACCCTCTATCTGGCCTGACTGGTTAGATGAGATATGGGCCAAAAGCGCCGAAAAGGGCGAGGGGAAAGAACCGGAATCCCTCGCCCAACACACATGGTATGTACTGGCACGGCTGAGCGAGTTTATCCGGCTCCGTCCCACCTTGCCAGATGAACTCAACATCCCCCGTCTGTGGCATATTTTGTTTTGGGCTGCCTTCATCCATGATCTTGGCAAGGCCGCCCGCGGATTTCAAGCCCGCTTACGGAAGCAGATTGACCGTTGGCCTCATCGTCATGAAGTGCTATCCCTGGCATTTGTGGATTGGCTCACTCCTGGCCTTTCTTCACAAGAACAGGTCTGGCTGACGGCTGCGGTAGTCTCCCACCACAAAGACGCCTCGCAAATCCGTGATCTTTACCCACCCCCCGACCCAGATTTTCCAGAAGATGACCAGCTTCGTCCCCTTGTAGCTGAGTTAGAAGCAAACTCCCTGAGCGGTTTATGGCGCTGGTTGGCCGAATGTCCGGCCGATTGGTTGAAAGCGTTGGGGTTAGTAGACTATCCCATCGAAATTTTGCCCCTTATGCCACAGGATGAAGCCGTTACGCTGGTACAAAAGGAAGGGGCCACTCGTATTCACCACTGGCTCAAAACCTACCACCGGTTTGTTCGGAATCTGAACAGAAGCAAAGATAAAGCCCTCATAACCGGTACCTTAACTCTGCGTGGCTATCTGATGAACGCCGACCATAGTGCATCGTCCCATCTGGGCGGCTTGCCTGCTGTGAAGGTTGAACAGGTAACCGTTTTGACCAAGCGGGATAAGCCCTTGACCTGGGAGCAATTATACAAACACCAGCAGCAAGCAGGTCAGACCACAGGCTCTGTCCTGCTGACAGCGCCTACCGGTAGCGGTAAAACTGAAGCCGCGCTCCTCTGGGCTGCCTGTCAGACCAAAGATAATAACAACACCCCCCGGCTATTCTACACGCTTCCCTATCAGGCCAGTATGAACGCGATGAAACTGCGTCTGGACAGAATATTTGGCGTGAAAATGGTAGGCTTGCAACACGGACGCGCCTTGCTGGCCCATTACCGGATGCTGCTGGATGATGACTATGATGACGCCAGTCCCCGAAAAGCGGCCCAGGTCGCTCGACAGGCCCGCAATCTGGCTGAACTCAACTATCCGCCGGTACGTGTGTTCAGCCCCTATCAAATGCTCAAAGGCCCGTACCGTCTGCGAGGTTATGAAAAACTATTGAGCGATTATCATCAAGCCCTGTTTATCTTTGATGAAATCCACGCTTACGAAATAAAGCGACTGGCGCTCATCCTCAAGACAATTGAGTACTTGCGAAAATATTTTGGGGCCAGCTTTATGGTGATGTCGGCCACTTTTCCCACCCTCATCAAAAGCTGGCTTCAGGATGCTTTAGGGTCGCCGGAGGAAGTGATGGCCGACAACTCCCTTTTTGAGCAGTTTACGCGCCATCGGTTGCAATTACTTGATGGGGAACTGTTGGATGAGCAAAATCTGGAGCGCATTGCCAATGATGCCAGAGCGGGACGTTCCATCCTGGTGGCGTGCAATCTGGTTGACAGGGCACAGGCAGCCTATCGTTGGTTAGCGGATAAGATTAACAACACAGAAATTGCGGTAGAACTTTTGCATAGTCGTTTTAACGTGCGAGACCGTCTGGCAAAAGAAAAACTGGTCCGCGCGTGCGTGGGGCGGGAAGAGGACAAACGCCGTCCAATTGTATTGGTGGCAACGCAGGTTGTTGAGGTCAGTCTGGATATTGATCTTGATACCATTTACAGCGACCCTGCGCCGCTGGAAGCGCTGGTACAGCGCTTTGGACGCATCAACCGACGACGACTGAACAAAAATCTGGCCCCTGTTTATGTTTTCCGCCAGCCGGATGATGGGCAGAAAATTTACGAGGAAATTCTGGTTAAGCGCACTCTGGACATTCTGCAAAGAGAAGATGGTAAACCTGTCAACGAGGCAGCGATTGGGGACTGGCTGGACGAAATTTACAAAGATGAAGTTGCCCAAAAATGGCAGGAGGAATTTCAACAAGCCGCGCAAGAGTTTGAAGAGGCTTGCTTAAATACATTACGGGCGTTTGAAAGTAGTCGGGGACTGACGAAACTTTTCTATCAGGCATTCGATGGCACAGAAGTTTTGCCACAATCTCATCTGGATGAATACGAGGACTTGAAACATTCAGAACCTATTCGGGCCGGCGAGTTATTCGTACCCGTATCATATCGGCGTTTGTATCAACTGCGAAGTCTTTGCCGGTTGATGACCTAACCTGATGAATGGCCCCAGATTGTAGATGTGCCCTACACCCAGGAATTAGGTCTTGATTTTAGTGACTTGACGAAACAGAAGCAATTTGGTATAGCAATGACCTGACGTGTTCTGCATCACGTCATTCTGCCCTACCGTCTGTTGCGGTCAAGCAAAAGCTACAACTTATTGCGATTAAAATCGCTCTTAAAAGGCAAAAGCCAGGCAGCGGCCTTCGCCGCTGCGACTGCGACGAGACTACGACGGGACGGCGCAGGCCGTCCCCCGGCAGCAGCCTTCAAGCGCGACCCCGGTCGCCGTAATATCACGTATATCAAGAAAGGAGCACGGCAAATGAACCTGACCGCTCATCACCTGCGAATCGAGTTACACGTAGAAACCCCTATTGAGTTGGACGCACATCCCGGCAGTTCTTTACGAGGGATGTTGTTTCACGCGCTGCGCGGGCCGCTCCATAATCCCGCGCTGGGCTTTTGCACCCAGCGCCACCTGCAAACCTGCGCAGACTGCGCGCTGGCGGCTGCCTGTCCGGTGGCGTCGCTGGTAGCCACGCTCAATCCCGAGGCCGAACGCGGCCGCGATGTACCCCGTCCCTTTGCCCTGGTTCCGCCCGCGCCCGGCAAAAACCGGTTCGAGCCAGGCGAAACGCTCATCTTTGGCCTGACCCTCTTTGGCGACGCCCTCAACCTCTTCCCCTATGTGGTGATGGCCCTGCATCAGGCCGGGCCGTATGGCGTGGGCAAACGCATCCCCCAGGAAACCGCGGGCGGCAAGCCCCGCCGGGGACGTTTTCACCTGCACGCGGTTCACGCGGTCAACCTGATTACCGGCGAAATGCAGGATGTCCTGACTCCCGGCAGCAATCTGGTGCGCCAGCCATCCCTGCCGGTTACGCAGCGACAGATTGAGGCCGCGGCCCTGGCCATGTTGGGCCAGCGACTGGCCCATTCTGCCAACGGTCATCAGGGCGACCCGCTCCAGCGAGGCGCCGCGCCTGGCCCGGTTGAGATCGCCATTGAGTTTTTGACCCCTACCCGCATTGTGCACCAAAAACATCTGCAAAAAATACCGCGCTTCAGCCCGTTGTTCCATCGCTTGCTGGACCGGTTGATAAACCTGAGCCAACAGTTCAGTCCGGTTGC
>JAJRTP010000230.1 GCA_024278255.1 Chloroflexota bacterium
TACCACCCTGCCCTACAATGTTGGTCAGCCGGTAACGTTCCCGTAAAATAACGTCCTGTTCACTCATAAGCGCATACTGCATATCGTAGAACCTAAAATTATTTCTAAATATCTGTAAATCGTATTATAATCCATCTTGGATAGAAAATCTTTTACCAATTATGCTGGCCGATGACGGCAATTCGTCTTACCAAGATTGGTTCAATCTATCAGATTGAACCAATCTGCAAACGTCATCCGGCGGCATAATCGGTACCACAGGAAGGGATAAACGCATGAACGAACAACCAGTCTTATTGATGCAAGAAGGACAGCTTTCGGGGCAGCGCTGGACAATTGAGAATGACGAATTCATCATCGGGCGCGGCGCTGACTGCAACATCGTCCTGCCTGAACGCCAGGTCTCCCGGCACCACGTCAAAATCACCCACGACCCCACCGGCTATACCCTGCACGATCTGGACAGCAAAAACGGCACCTATCTCAACAGCCAGCAAATAAAAGGTTCCGTACCCTTACAGGATGGGGATGAAATTTCCATCGCCCTCTGCGTCAAGCTGGTCTTTGTAGGCACAGAAGCCACCATCCCCCTCACCTTTGATCCGCCGCGCAAACAAGGCAATCTGGTCATTGACGAAGCCCAACGCGCTGTCCTCATCAACGGCAAAGAACTGAACCCACCGCTCTCCCTGGCCCAATTTCGTCTGCTGGAACTGCTCTACGACGCCAATGGCGCCGTTTGCAGCCGGGATGATATTGTAGAAGTGGTTTGGCCCGGCACGGAAGGGTTGGGGGTCTCCGAACAAGCCATAGATGCTCTGGTACGCCGTCTGCGTGACCGCCTGACCGAATTAGACGATCACAACTACATCGTCACTGTACGCGGCCACGGTTTCCGTCTGGAAAACGAACCGCATTAATCCGGTAAACGGTAATCGGTAAACTGATAACCGATTACCGATTACCGTTCACCGTTTACAGCCTCGCCTCAATCTGCGTCTTAATAGATTGTATACTGTTACTCAATTCCTCCTGCCCAGCTTCACCCATCTGTCCCATCAACCGATCCAGTAATTCCACCATTTCAGCCGTCATAAAAGCCTCATTATCATCCAGCATCTGAGTTTGCGCTTCGGCAGATTCGGTCTGAAGCAAATCGTTAATAAACTGAACCTCCGGGGGCATTTGCTGCTCAGACATCGCTTGCAGACGGGTATAAATTTCCATCAAGGCTTCTGCCTCTGCCGCATCTTCTTTTTGCTCCGCCTCGCTCATTCGGGCCATCAGCACAGCCATAAACGCCTCATCTATATGCCCTTGCTGCAACTGTTCCATCAAGGCTTGATCTCTATTTTGGGCAGCCAGAATAGCATCCAAGGTCGCCATAGCTTCAACCATCACCTGCTGCTGGGCATTTTGCATTTGCTCATAATAAGCCAGGAGCTTCTCCCGTAAAGCTGTCAGCGCTTCCACTTCGGCCGTATTCCCAGCCAATTCTGCTTTTTCTATTTCCAGAGAGAGCAGGTTGAAAAATTCATATTGCAGGGCACTGGCCCCGGCCGTAACTAATGCTTCTACAACGCCATCATCCTCCCGGTTGGCCATGACGTGCTGGAAGAGAAGCTGCGGTGACAACCCTTGTTCTTTAGCTTCCTGGGAGAATTTGTGCAGGGCAATCTGGCGTTTTTCCACTTCCCGGCCCACGGCCGTATCCACCATCAACTTAGCTCGTAAATTAGTCAGTTTAATCAACTGGTCCGTATCTTGCATCTGCGCCGCCGCATCAATAAACGATTGCAGCATAGCAAAGAAAGTCTCGTCAATCTCATCAATTCGCTCTTCAATAAGATGATCCCGCACGTCCTTATCTGCGCCAGCCAACGTTTGCAGCAATTCCATCTGCCCTCCCTGGCGGGCGATCATTTCCGGCGTGATGCCTTCAGTTGCCAAAACCTTTTCCATAAAGGTCTTCATACTTAAAATAATTTGCGGCTGGAACAGATAATATTTCCGATCCTCCTGGGGCAAACTTTCCGTGATTTCCCGCGTGATTTTGCCGATAGCCTCTTCCCGCTGCGCCTCATCTATATTTAATTCCTGGGGCAGGTAAATCATAAACAGTTCATGTTCCAGGTCATGGTAAGCCAAAAGGCTTGTCATCTGCCCGCCGGCGCCACATTGGGGGCAAACAGCCACATTAAGCTGGCCCTGCAATAGTTGTTGTTTAAGGTGCGGCGTCCGTTGGGCATCAATTATTTGATGTATTTCAGCCGTATAGGGCGTCCCGCAGTTGGGACAAGTGATTTGTGTGTACATTTTGTCTCCTAAGTTTCAGTGTTCAGTATACAGTAGTCAGTTTTCAGTAAAACCCTCTCACTGAAAACTGCCCGCTGACCACTGAAAACTGTTATTCGTCTCGTGGTAAGGAAAAGGTAAAAGTGGTGCCAGGGCCATCGGGGTTATTGTGGAACCAGATACGGCCGTTATGCGCCTCAATTATAGCTTTGGTCAGGTATAAACCCAAACCCGTCCCCTCCGTTTTGCGACTGAGCGCATTGTCCAGCCGGGAAAACTTCTGGAAAATCTTATGTTGGTCCTGTTCGGAGATACCCAGACCGCTGTCCCGCACCGAAATCGTCACGTGGCGGGGATGCACTTCGCCGCGAATAACGACCTCACCGCCCTCCGGCGAATATTTGATGGCATTACTGATCAGATTATTCATCACCTGGGTCAAGCGCCGTTCATCACCCCAAATGGGTGGGAAATCTTCGGGAAAATGGATGGCAAAAGTATGATCGTCTGTCTGGGTCTGAAAACGCTGCACTACCCGTTTCACAATGCGGGGCAGCATCACGTCATCGCTGATTTCCAGATTGAAGTTACCGGCCTGCAAGCGGGAAACCTCCAGCAAACTGTCAATCAGGTTAGTCAGGTTATCCGCCTCTTCCTCAATCACGGTAAGAGATTCCTCGACAATCTCCGGCGACCAGTTGGCGTCCTGCCGTCGCAGCGTCCCGGCATACCCCTTGATGATGGAAACGGGTGTTTTCAGTTCGTGACTGACGACGGAAATGAACGTTTTTTGCAGTTCTTCCTCTTCCCGGTAGCGAGTCAGGTCACGCACCCCGGCAATGATGTCTGTCATACGGCCGTTTTCATCCATCAACGGCGCATACGTAATCCCCAAACTCACCATCCCGCCCACAGCCATAGGATCATGTTCATCATAAAGCCGCTGCAAATCCCCCTCCACATACAAATGGGCCGCGCCGGGGAACGGCCAGCCGGAAGCCCGCGCCGTCTCCAGATCCATATCCGTGCGCAGCTTTTGCCAGGCAAAAATCTCCTTGTGATAACGGCCGACAGCTTCTTCCGGCCGCCAACCCGTCATCAGACTCAACGCCTTATTAAACTCCTTAATGCGCAAATCCGGGTCCAAAATCATCACCCCGTCCGCGCTCTGTTCAACGATGGCGTCCATGCGCTGTTTTTCCTGATAAATTTGCTGGTACAGACGGGCATTCCGCACCGCAATAGCCGCCTGCTCGGCAAACGCCCGCAGCAAAGCAATGGCATCTTCCCGGATATAATAGCCCGTCCCCTGCCCGGCCAAAAACACATAAATAACGCCGACAACCTGTTCCCCCATCACCATCGGCAGGCGAATCATGCGCGTCAGACCCAAATCAACGCTGGCCGCGGCCTGACGCAGCCGCCGGGTTAATTCTGCTTCCTGCTCGGCCCCTTCCAGCGGCGGCAGTTCCGTCAGCAGCGGGTAAAATTCTTCTACCAATGTTGTGGGGATGCCGTAAACGGCCGCTACCCGCAGCTGCTCCTCCTGATCATCCTGCAAAGCAACAATGCCAGCCCGCCCCGCTACCAGTTCCACTGCCGACTTCAAAATAAGCCGCAGCACTTCCGGCAGTTCCAGTTCGGCCGTCATCGCCCGCGAGATCGCCAACAAGTATTCTCTTTGCAACACCCGTACATCTACTAATGCCCTGCCCATACTTTCCTCAGCATCAAGATTGGTTCAATCTGAAAACATAAACAATACCTTCGCCAAATTACGAAGGATTAGGGTCAGGAAGAGGACAATGAATCCTCCCTAACCGTGAAACCCGTTCAAAAATGCGA
>JAJRTP010000231.1 GCA_024278255.1 Chloroflexota bacterium
CCAAGACCGCCCCCAATTCATCCCGCATCAACCGGAACAAATTCCAGCCCAGCGCATCTATAATAAGAACGACGACCCGTTTCGCTCCGGCAGCAACAGGCCGCCATAATTCATCCTCCAGAGCAGGCAACCCGTTAAAAGGCGTCTCCAAAATGGCAGCCACAGTGGCCGGTACGTTGGCAATGGAACGGCCGTCGTACCGGGGCAGTACAAATTCATCCGGCCAGGCAGCCGGTAAAATATTTTGGTTAATTTTTATCATAATGCACGTCTACCTGAAACAACAAAAAAGCCAGGGAACTTTCCCCGGCTTTACCAAACTGATGAACGGCCGTAACAGATACGGCCGTCCACTCTCCTCGCTTTCAACGAGACCGAAAAAAGCCCAGTCCCATCAATCTATGATAAAGATTCACGCAGAGCGCCCATTTGGCTGGCAACACTGTCGTCAACCACCTGATCGCCCACACGTATTACCAGGCCGCCCATGATGCTGGGATCAACCACAAATTCTACGGAGGAAACGCCCAGAGCTTCTTTTGCTTTGGCCTGTTCTGCTTCTGTTAAAGGCAAGGCGCTGGTGACAACGGCCGTGTCCCCGCCCAAATTTTTGGCATCCGCCGGGACCTGGGCAAAGAAATCATCAATCAAAGCGCGCTGGCGGCTCTCATCTAAAGAAGCGCCCACCAACTTATTGGCTGCCGCCACAGCAATGGCCGCTACCTGACCACGCATATCAGCCAAAATACGGTTCCGCTCCACTTCCGCCTCTTCCTGAGCGGCAGCTACAATGGCTTTAGCATCCTCAGCAGCTTTAGCCGTAATGGCTTCTGCCTGCTCTTCAGCTTGAACGGCCGCGTCCTGACGGATTTTTGCCGACTCTGCCCGCGCTTCATCCAAAACTTTCTTGGCTTCTGCATCCGCATTATCCCGAGCAATAGATGCCTGACGTGCATCCTCCAAGCCCTTCGCGATCTTAGCTTTACGTTCTTCCAATGCCTTCGTGATAGGGGCATACAAATACCCTTTCAGCACCAAAAGCAAAATCACAAAAAGCAGGATTTGCATTCCCAGGTAACCAAAATTAATGCCTAGTGCATCCATATTATGTCTCTCCTAAATAGATCGTATCTCCGATATGATCCAAACTAAGCAATTGGCGCCACGAAGATAAGAATCAAGGACACAACGAGGGCATAAATAGCAACGGCCTCGGCCAACGCCACACCCAAAATCATGTTACTGGTGATCAGACCAGACGCATCAGGGTTACGGGCAATACCTTGTACGGCGCCACCCACAACAATACCCACACCAGCGCCAGCACCGATAGCGCCTGTCATAGCCAGACCCGCGCCCAAATATTTAAGACCAAGTGCAATCAAAGCTGCAGCTTCTACATCCATAATTAAGTGTCCTCCACGTTCCTTATAAAAAATTTTATATATTTTTCAATTAAGCCGGCCGGTGCCGGAAACTCACAATAAAACTACCTGTTAACCTAATGATGGCTTTCTGTCGCACCAGCCATAAACGTCAATGTTAACAAAGCAAATACCAACGCCTGCAATGCGCCTACACCAAATTCCAGGAAATAAACACCCAGGTTGGCTACCGGCAGCAAGGCAGCAATAACAAAGAGCAAGACCTGGCCGGCAAATACGTTACCGAAAAGCCGGAAAGCAAAGGATACGATTTTGAAGATTTCACTAATAAATTCTAGCAAACCCACACCCGTATCCATGATAGCCAACGGGTCTTTAGATATTCGCTCCCCATCCCAATAGAAGAATTTCTTCCAATAACTCATCCCTTGAGCTTTCATGCCATAATATTGCGTCATAATGACTGAAATCAGGGCCAGGGCAAAAGTAAAATTCAGATCGGTAGCCGGGGCACGTAAATAAGGCACAATTGTCCAATCCGCCCCTGCCGGTTTCTCTCCATTTTCATCTTCCAATGCCCGCAGTAACCAAGGACCACTGCGCAAATCACCAATGTTTTCTTCATCCAGACGCTCAACGATTGCCTCAACTTCCTCTTCACTCATGTGTTCGCCTTTGGCTTCTGCTTTTTCCGCAATAACTTCGGCTTCAAAGTGAGGCAAGTTTTCCCATTTACCAACAGAGTCCACACCGGGGACCAATTCCAGCCAGTTGGCAATCAGAATCCACAAAATGAACGTCAGGAAGAAGGGGAAAAAGGCTTTGGTCCACTTGCCAGCCGCATTTTGCACGTATCCATAGAGGCCCTCGTAAACCAACTCGAAGAAATTGTAAAAGCCGGTAGGAACTTCATCGGCCGTCCGCGAACGGGGCTTCAAACTGACCGCTAACAAGATGATAAGGGCAAATGTGACCAATGTGGCCAGGAAGGTGTTGGTTAATCCGCCACCAAAAAGACCGCCTAAAAATGCTTTGCCACCCGGCCAGGGCATAATCACTTCACCCGGCAACTGAATGACCGGCAATACCGGAGATATGGAGGCCGGAAAAGTAAACCGAACCAGGATATTCCCGCCCATCAAACCGCCGAGCAGGACGAGTATAAGTACAGAGAGGTAAATGATATACCGTTTTTTCATGCTGAAGTCTCTTCCTCCGAATCGTCAGCTTGTTCTGCCAATTTATTCTGGGCGCGGGCAACGGCCGTTAAACTAATGCGCACCACCAGATAAAGGGCGACAGGCACGCTACCCACCATTAATACCACTGTAAATAATGCTTTTGTACCCAGGAGCTTATCGAGTAATATTCCTGCGCCCAAGGCAATAAAAACAATGAAAACAACCAGACAACCAACCTGCCCTACCACACTTGCCAGCATGGCAGAAGTATTGATTTGTTCTTGATTCTGGTTCACAATTCACTCTGCCTTAGCGCGAGTTTGCGCATTATATCACAAACATATTTCATGGCAACGGCTTTTTAGCCGCCGGCCACCGTATAAAAAGCACCGGCGGCCTGTAACGTCCATTCGTATGCTGGCGAGGCAAAAATACCTAAAATCAGAATACCCATTGTGCTGACAAATAAACCGATTTTAGCAGCCAGGGAAATCGGAATGGTAATTTTTTCCTGATCAGAATCATACAGGTACATATATTTGATAATTGTCAGATAGTAGTACAAAGCTACAAAGGCGTTCAAAAGTCCCCACGCAGCCAACCACCAATACCCAGCCTGAACAGTTGCCTGGAACAGGAAAAACTTACCGACAAACCCGGCAGTAGGGGGAATACCGCTTAATGACAATAGGGCAATCATCATGGCCATCGCCAGCCAGGGAGAACGGCGGTTCAGGCCATAGAAATCTTCCAGTTGGTCAGATTTGGAAACATTGCTTACCAATACGATAATGCCAAAAGCGGCTACGTTCGTAAAGACGTACATCAGCAGATAAAACATGGTGGCGCCAGAACCACTTTGGGTCAGTGTCACCAAACCAATCATAGCGTAGCCGGCCTGGGCGATACTGGAATAGGCCAACATTCGTTTTAGGTTGCGCTGATAGATGGCTGCCAGATTACCTAATGTCAAGGTAATGATGGTCATAGCTACCAGCATGACCCACCAGGTATTATTTTCTGTGGGAGGGCCAAAGACGCCGGCCGTAAAGATGCGGATAAACACGGCAAATCCGGCCGCTTTGGATGCGGTGGAGACAAAGGCGGTGAAAGCTGTGGGACTGCCTTCATATACGTCTGGCGACCAGAAATGGTAGGGAACGGCCGAAATCTTGAAGCCAAACCCAACCACAACAGCCACGGCCGCTATCAACAAGACGCCGTTGATGTCCTGGAGAATGCCAAACGCCTGCATATC
>JAJRTP010000232.1 GCA_024278255.1 Chloroflexota bacterium
AATCCAGCCGCTCTACCCGAAAAGGGGTCAGGCGTACCCGGCTGCGGCGGCGTTTTGTCACGTCCAGGAAGTATTGGCTGGCATTGGCCACGCTGTGGCTGTCCGTCCAGTCCGATTTATAGAGGGGCACGCCGGTCTTGTTAAAAATCCAGGTCATATTGGGCATCGTACCAAACGCGCGATGGCAAGCCCCGTCCAAAGCATCTGCCAGAATGGGCCGGGTCACGCCCAACACGTCCCGCAAATCCCGCGCCTGGGCCAGTTTTTGTTCCATAGACGTGTGATGCGGGTAAATTTCGCCGGGGTGGGCTTCATGGGTATAGAGGAAGATGGAACCAACGTCTTGGGCAGCCAGTTCGTCTGCCAGAGCATTCATGGATAGCGCCGCCATCCCGCAGTATGGTCAGGTGAAGCTGCCAAATTCCACGATGGTATAAAGATGCTGCGACCAGATGGCGCTCAGGCTGGTTTCCATCCCGTCCAAATGCCACAAAGGGAAGTCCGGCGCTTTTTCACCTAAAGGCGGGCTGCTGTCAAAATCGAGCAAGGGGAACACTTTCTCGCGGGTAAATTCGTCGTAGTTATAGCGTGTGATGTCGTCCATCATTACCTCCAGACAAGCTATTTGAGGGAGTGTAGCAGAAAATGGCGTATTGGAGAATTAGCGTTAATTTACCGCAGAGGTGCGGAGAGTGCAAAGACCTTCTCTGCAAAAGATTCCTCTGCGTCCTCCGCACCTCTACGGTTTTCTCACCCCTATTTCTCATAAAAAGTAGTATCGGGATAGAAATCTTCCCAGGCCCAATCGTAGGCGGTGCTGCCGGGGATGGGTTGCAGGCTTTGACCGCGCAGGGGGCCGTCCAGAGCCAGGCCGCTGCGCACATCCCAGGTGGAGCCGGTTTCTTCGTCTATTAGCTGCCCCTCCTCCCAGCGGAAGGTGAGGGTACGGCCGTCTGCCTGGCGCAGGTAAGCCTGATAATTGTTGTCCGCCGCCCACAGCAGGATGGGAAATTCGTCGAACATATCGTTGATGATGGTCTTTTCGGCCACGTTGGTGTAATAGTAAGCGCGGGCACGGCCGTCCAGCAGCAAGCCAATCACAAAACCGGGGTCAAATCCCTGGCGGAAGCTGAGGCGGCCTACGTCGTTGATCATTACCAGCGTCTCCGGGTGTTCTGCTTTCCAATCCCCCCAGGTAATGACGCGGGAGGGCAAAACGAACAGTTCCGTGTCTTTCAAATCCCCTTGAATCGCCCGGCCCCAGGGCTGTGACCAGATAGATTCGGTTTCGTGATCATACCAGGTCATGGCGTTCATAAACAAGGCACCGGCATTGCCAAAGACGCGAACTTGCCCATCAATGCGCCGGTCATGCACGAGACCGGTATAGCAAAGCGGTCACCAGGTGACCAGGGTGGGAATGCCCGCCAATTCATCGTTGACCATCTCCCGACCGCGCAGGACGGTGACGGGGTACGCTTTGGCTTCGCCGCCCCAGGCCACGCCCATCACCAGTTCGTCGTCCGTCAGCGGGGCTGCGGCAGCCGGGGCAAATTCGGGATTGTAGACGGGGCGGATGCCGTCGAAGGGGAGAAGCTGGGGGAAGTTGTAGACGGTATCATCTTCGATGCGCCGGTTTTGGCCGGAAGGTGCGGGGATGGGGGGTAAGGGAGTGGGGGGCTGGGGGGATGGGGAAGCGGGAGTAGGCACGGCCGTATCGTCGGGAAGCCGGGTGGGAGCAGGCACGGCCGTTGCTTCTTCTACAGTAGGCGGCACGGCCGTATCCACCACTTCTGCCACCGCTGCCTCAGACGTTGGTGTGGGCGGTACGGCCGTTGTCGCGCCCGCGCAGCCAGCCAACAAGAGTAGTAATCCGGGAAACATCCATTTTAATCGCATGGTATGATTGTAATACGGCCGTGGCTGGCGTCTGTAGAACCTCATACAAATGGACAGTGATCGGTTATCGGTGGCCGGTCATCGCTTTCGGCCCACAAAAAAGGCCACCAGTAAACCAATCGCCAGACCAATCAGGCCGAAGGCTGCTTCCCTTTCCACCCGACGGGCGGGGGATGGTTCAGTTTCCGGTTCAGGTGGGGGCAGCGGCGGGGGTTCCGGGATGGGTTGGGGTTCCGGCTGCGGTGGGGCCGGCAGGGAACGCTCCGTGCGGGTGAGAACGATGGCCCGTTCGGCCGGACGTACTTTTGAGCCGTAGGTACTGGCGTACACATAGGTAAACTCCGCCCCCAACAGCAAAATTTGCGTCGAATAATAGACCCAATACAAAATGGCAATCAAGGAACCGGCCGCCCCGTAAATGGACGTGACCAGAAAAAAACGGAGGAAAATGGAGAGGACGTACTCACCAATAATGAAAAAGAAAGCGGTGACGGCCGCACCCAGCCAGACATCCCGCCAGGCTACATGGGCATCCGGCAGCATCTTGAGGACGATGGCAAACATGACCATGATGAGCAGGTAAAAAGCAATGGTCTGAAACCAAAACCCGGTGCGACTGGTCATCAGCCCGAACTCATCCAGCACAGTGCCTACGGCCGTTTGCATCAGCGTGGAAACCACCAGCAGCAGCCCCAGCAAACCGATGGTAAATACCAGCAGCAGCGCCTGTCCCCGGCTCTTCAGCCATTCTACAATGCCGTTTTTGGGTACCAATTCAATGCGCCAGATGCGGTTGAGTACCATTTTCAACTGGTAAAAAACGTTTGTCGCTGCATACAGCAGCACAATCACCCCAATAATGGTCGCCGTTGATCCCAGGCGCTGCGCCGACACATTTTGCACCAGAGAGAAGATAAACCCGGCTGTTTCCGGCCCCATAAATTGTTCTAACTGGCCGAACAATGTCCCCTGGGCCACCGCTTCGCCCAACACGGCCGTGATAATCCCCAAAGCAATCACCAACAGCGGGGCCATGGCAAACACCATGTAATACGTCAGCGCCGCCGCCAACAGATGCGCCTTATCCTGCCCCCAACGATCTACAGCTTCCTTTAATAATCCGAAAATAGCTCTAACGATTTTCATAAGTTTTTTGGAGATGGTTCAGCAATTCGCAAAATCAGCTTGACACTTTGTAGGACGATTTTGCAAATCGTCCAAAGGGCGATTTACAAAATCGCCCTACAAGTTGTCAGGATCAGACATCCCGTAATGCTCGTCCTAAATCCGCTATCAAATCCTCAGCGTTTTCAATACCCACGGAAATACGCACCAGACCGGGGTCCACCGCCAATGGCGAATCGGCCACGGAGGCGTGGGTCATAGGGGCGGGCAGCTCGATGAGTGATTCCACGCCGCCCAGCGATTCGGCCAGGGTAAAAAGCTGGGTCTGGCGGGCGACAGTGTAAGCGGCCGTTTCCCCGCCATGCAAAATGAAGGAAATCATGCCGCCCGGCCCGGCCATCTGCCGCCGCGCCAGTTCGTACTGCGGGTGGCTTTCCAGGCCGGGATAGATGACTTGGGCGACGGCCGTATGGTCTGCCAGAAATTGGGCGATTTGGGTGGCGTTGCGGCAGTGCTGGGCCATACGTAAAGCCAGCGTCTTGATGCCGCGCAGGGTGAGGAAGCAGTCCATCGGCCCCGGCACTGCGCCCACAGCATTTTGCAGGAACTTGAGCCGCTCGTACAGTACATCATCGTTCAGGACAACGGCCCCGCCCACCACGTCGGAATGGCCGCCGATGTATTTGGTGGTGCTGTGAATGACCAAATCTGCGCCGAGAGTTAACGGCCGTTGCAAGACCGGCGAAGCAAACGTGTTGTCCACCGCCAGCCAGGCATCGTGAGCGTGAGCAATTTCGGCCACGGCAGCAATGTCCGTCAGGCGCAGCATCGGGTTGGTGGGCGTTTCCAGCCAGACGAGTTGGGTGTTGGGTTGGATGGCGGCAGCTACGGCCGTCACGTCCGACGTATCCACGTAACTAAATTCAATGCCATACCCGGCCAACACCTGCTGGAAAAGGCGATACGTGCCGCCATACACGTCGTTGCCGCTCAACACGTGCCCGCCCGGCGGCACGAGGCGCAGCACGTTGTCAATCGCCGCCAGCCCGGAAGCGTAGCTCAGACCGTACTGCCCCCCTTC
>JAJRTP010000233.1 GCA_024278255.1 Chloroflexota bacterium
AAGGAGCAAATGGCTTACAAGCTGTGCACCGAAATTGGTAACGCCCTCTATCGCTTGCGCAAATCGACGGTCGAACCCGTCATTGGCATCATCAAGGAAGTGTTGGGCTTCCGTCAGTTTTCCCTGCGCGGTATGTTCGCTGCTGGTGGTGAGTGGACCCTGGTTTGTCTGGCTTACAACCTGAAACGGTTGCATACCTTGCACTTGGGTTAGCGGGAGAGTAGTTGCCCCCTGCCTGATGCCCGGAAACGGGACGTAAAACCGCGTCAAATTCATGATTATGAGACTGACATGAGTTACAAACAGCTTGTTTTGATTCTTTGAAATCGTCATTTGCCTATTATTGGGCTGTCAGAGGGTGCTTTTCCGACAGCCTGCTAGGCAGTTTGCCAGTTGTGACTCTATACCCAAACCTTCATACAATGAGGCTGCCTGCTGGTAAAGTTCCCGCGCCTCTTCCAGGTGACTCGTTTGTTGGTAAATCATAGCCATTGTGAACAAACTGTCAGCGCGAAGTTCGTCCTTTCCCAGGATACTGGCGGCATCCACAGCCAGCTCCGCCAGCCAGATGGCAATTTCCCACTCACCTTTATCCAAAAACCGATCTGCGAGGGAAATTAGAATCTCGACTACCTCAGCGTTGACCGAAACAGATCTTTCCTGTAACAGGTGTCGCGCGCCGTCAGGCAATTCGACTTGTAGGAGTGAGTTGATAAAAGCGACAGCTTCGTCAGAAGCGTTCATACTTTCCATCTGGTTCATAGGTTCAGGCTGGTGCAAGTAGCGTCACTATCTCAAACCAATTCAGCGGCCCAGCCAAGCGTATGTTCACGTATTCTGGCGCTGTAATCTTGAGGCTATCTAGGATCTGCAGATACTTCTCGCGTGCCACTGCCATTTCAGCCGCGATTGCACGTTGTTGGGCCTCAGTCTTGGCCGTCTGGAGCATCCCCTGTAAAACGCGCATTTTCTGTGCCGTTTCCTGTTCTTCCGCAAGAAGGGAAGGCTCCATTTTCTCGTGCGGTCTCAGCAGGCTGATAGCCAGTAAATCCAACAAGGCCCGCGACCTGGCCCGCTCTGCATAAGCAAATGCCTCACTAGGATGCTTCAAATCGTACCAGAGCAGTTTGACCATGCGCCCATAAAGAGACATCTTGCCTCCTCGTAGAAATCCAGCTTTGTGCTCGTCTGCCAGTAAACGGCCGCGCATTTCATCAATGATGGCTATGGCCTCCTTGTAATCACCATATGCTTTGGTAACATCCCCACGGGCAGTCCACGTCTCGCCCCGGCCGGCCAGGGCCCGTACCAATAAATCCGGGTTCTTCAAGTGGCGGATTATTTCGATGGCTTTGTTTTGCAAATCCAGGGCCGCTTCCAGATTTCCCACGGTTTGAGACAAAGCCGCCAGATTCAGCATCTGCCCCGCTTCCCCTTCTGGCGAACGAAGCTGCTGTTGGCGTGCCAGAGCCATCTCTCCATATCGCCTGGCTCTTTCCAGGTCTCCCGTTCTGTAAGCAACCAGGGCCAGGTTGCCCAGGTCCTTGGCCTCACCGCGTACGTGGCCCAATGCCCGATGGAGAGTTAAAGCTCTTTTATGACACTGGCGTGCCTCGTTCAGTTTCCCGACCCTAAAGTACAGTCCCCCGAGATTACCCAGATCAGTGGCTTGCCCTTCGAGGTAGCCAATCGTTTCATCCAACCGGTGGGCTTCTTGATGATAACGAAAAGCTTTCTCCCAGTCCCCCAGGTCCTCATAGACGAGTGCCAGGCTGCCGAGATCACCAGCCTCACCCAGTTTATAACCCGCCTGGCGGTGTTGCTCAAACGACTGTTGAAAATAGTCCCTGGCTGCTTCCAGGTTTCCCAGACAGTACTGCAAATGTCCTAAGTTACCCAATTGCCGTGCCTTTCCCTGGGCAGAACCAATCCGACGATACAGTTTGAGAGCCTTGTCAAAACAGTTTTGCGCCTGGGCGACGTCGCCGCGTGCCTGCCATATTTCGCCCCAATTCCCCAGGTTTTCGGCTATTTCAGCAACAAGGTCGATTTGCCGGGCAAGGCGAAGGGCCTCCTGGAAGTGTTGCTCTGCTTTAGCAAGCTCGCCTTGGCTGAAGTAAACGGTCCCCAGGCTACCCAAACCTCTGGCTTCGCCTGCCGGTAAACCGAGTGTTTGATACAGTTTGAGAGCTTGCTTAAAACTGTTTGTTGCCTCATCGATCCGCCCTTGTGCCTGGTACACCAATCCCAACCGTGACCAAGCCATCGCCTCACCTTCACGATCTTTCACTGCCTGGTACGTTGTCAAAGCATTTTCAAAATGCTGCTGGGCAGAAGGGAGATCACCCTGAGCATAACAAACTATCCCAACGTTGCCCTGGTCACCGGCCATGTCTCGTGGTGTACCAATCCGCCGATCAATGGCGTAGGCCTCCTCATAGTTACGCCGGGCAGCGGTCAAATCCCCCTGTTGATAATAGAGGTTGCCCAAATTGACCAGAGCATGAGCCAGCCCTAGCTCTATTTCATGTCTACGGCAGATTTCAGCGGCCGCGGCAAAGCTCTGTTGGGCTAATTCTACATCACCCTGAGTGTGGTAAACCATGCCCAGGTTCTGCAAAGCGACCGCTTCGATTTCTGCATCTGGCAATGTTCGCCCGAACACCAGTGCTTCCCGGCCGCAAAGCGCGGCCTGTTCCAACTCTCCCAGACTCTTGTGTAGTAAAACCAAACTTGCTAAACAGGCCGCCGTCCGGCGGCCGTCCTCGATTGTCTGATACACTTGAAGGGCCATCTTCATTGAAGATACAGATATCCGCAGCTCCCCCATGTCCTGACATACCAGGCCTTCATAGTAGTGACAATCAGCCAGGAGTGTTTCATCTCCTTGTTCTTCCGCTGCTTTTCGGGCTTGAGTCAGGAATTGTTTGGCCGCCTTGAATTGTCCCTGCTGGCTGGCGCTCTCGGCCATGGTCAGGAGGGTAGGAATCAGCTCTAAATCATAAGATTCAGAAGCTTGTGGCAATGTCTGTCTAAATTGATTGTCGTCGTGTTTCAATTTATACCTTACGGGATGATTGTTCAGAGATATGCGGTTGCAACAAATTGCGAATTTGGGCATATGTGGCCGGGTCGCCCCGCCTCAACGTTACGTAATCCGGTACACTCTCGGCCAGACGGTTCCATAGCTCGTCCAGTTCTGTGCGAGCTTTCGTAACTGCCTCCGCGAGCGTTGCCCGTTTTTCCAACTCCAATCCTTCCTGTCGTAGGGCAGCGTGTAGCTCCTGCAAGCGAGTCAGCAAGCTATTCTCTAGTAGCAGATCACTCGTCGAAGCCCCTGTTGGAGGCCGCAATGTCGTCGTGCCCAACTGTTCCAGTAGCACCCGAGTTCTGGCCCGTTCCACAAGGGAAAATGCTGCTCGTTTATTCTGAAATGTCTGGTGCAATAGCCGTACTAAACGCCGGTAGATACCCAGGCGGTCAGCGCTCAACATGCTGATGCGGTGGCTTTCCTCAGCTAAAATACTACGTAACCATTCAACGTGGGTCAGGGCTGTTTCGTAATCTGCCCGGGCGCGGTGTGGTCGCCCTAGAGCTTCATACGTGGCCGCCCGGCCGTATAAAATTACGCCCTGCAGATCGGGATTGTGTAGTGGCGAGATGGCGACCAGAGCCTGATTTTGTACTTCGAGCGCTTGCTCTAACGCGCCACTTTCGCGCAAGACAGCGCCCAGGTTACTCATATCTAGCGCCATCCCCAGTTGATACCCTGCCTTTTGACTGGCATCTAACGCGGCTTGGTGAAAAGCTATCGCTTGTGGCATATTTCCTAAATCGTGATAAAGAAGACCCAGCAAGCTTAAACTCTCCGCTTCTCCGCGCAAATGACCAATGGTTCGTTCGTGCTGTAATGCTTGTTGACCATATTCAACGGCCGTTTCAATATCTCCAATTCGATGATAGATTATGGCTAGGTTACCCAGTGCGGCCGCCAGACCCAAGCGATAGTCAATGTCATGATAGATGGCAGTCGCAGCCTCAAAGCAATCCGCTGCCGCAACGAAATCATTGAGGGTCTGGTAGATAAGCCCGATGTTATTGAGTTGATTGGCTTCACCCATCCGAAAATCGGTTTCGCGCATGAGGCGCAACGCCCGGTAGCAATAGTCAAGAGCAATAACAAGCTCACCTTTTTCATAGTAAAGCAACCCTAGATTACCCCAGGTCAGCGCTTCTTCGCGCCGGTAGCCACCATGGTCATGAGTAGATAAGGCTTCCCGGAAGAATGTTTCAGCGTGCGACAGGAACCCCCATTCTTGATAAATTAGAGCCAGGTCATTTAGACACCGTGCTACGCCATGCTGATCACTAACAGCATGAAAAATGACGAGGGCCTGCTGGTGAGCCTCAAATGCTGCTCCCAGTTCTCCCAAATCCTGGTAGGCCAATCCCAGGTTGCTATATGTGGTCGCCGCATCAGCCATGTAGCCCATTTCGCGCTGAATTTGTAGCGCGGTTTTGAGCGTATCGAGGGCTTGTTCGGAATAACCAGTCTCCTGATAGAGCTTACCCATCCGCGTCAGATTCACTGCTTCAGCTACGCGGTGGCCCGTTTCTTGTGCCAATGTCAATGCTTGCTGGTAATATTCCTGTGTTCGCGCCTGGTCGCCCAGTTCGCTGTGGGCGCCCCCTATATTTCCCAATGCGTCTATAATGCCTTCGTTGTCTTCAGTTTCAGAGAAAAGTACCAGTGCCTTTTCATAGGAATCCAACGCCTCAGCGAACTCTCCCCGAACATGATGGATTGCCCCCAAATTTAGAGTAATAATGGCTTCATTGGCCACATCGCCCGTTTGCTGGCACAGGGAAAGGGCGTGCTCATAATACGTTTCTGCTTCTATTAATTCGCCTTGCCGTTGGTGAATAGCAGCGATATTGCCGGATGTGGCCACAATGCCTTGTCCATGACCTTCCTCTTCAAATAAAGATAGCGCCTGGCGGAAGCAATCCAAGGCACTGTTTATCTGCCCCTGATTCTGATAGTACGTACCCAAACCGTTCAAGGTGATTGCTAAGTTGGTACTGTCTTCTAGTTGCTGATAATTTTGGAAAGCGGCTTCCAGGTATTTGCGAGCCTTATCCGGTTGTCCCAGTTTTTGGTAAATGATCCCCAAGTTGTTTTGAGCCTGAGCATACCCCCTTACGTCGCTTTGCTCCTGATACAAAGCCATCGCCTGTAGCCAATAAGCTTCAGCCTCTTGCCACTCGCCGTGTTGCTGAAAGAGTGAACCATAGACGACTGCCTCGTTAGCATTTTTGATTTCGTTTGCCGGAGGTACATCCATCGTGTGCTGATCTCCTGCTGATTATGACTCTGTCAATATTGTACGAAACTCGCTGTATTCAAAGAGATCACCGCGTCGCAGGCTCACGTACATGGGTGACCAGGCAACCATTTGTGTCCAAATCTGTTCAAGCGCTTCGCCATAGCGTTGTCGCTCATCTTCAAGCTTTCGCGTCAACTGGCCAGCTTCTACCTGCCGCTGAATGCTTTGAAACTGGTCTAAAAGCTGTTTCTCCTGTTCGAGAAGAGCTTCTGCGTCTTGTTTTGCCAGTTGAATAGGGGTAGTAGCCAATTCGTCCAACATTAAGCGCGAACGAGCACGCTCGACAGTCACAAGGGCATCGGCTGCTTTTTGTCGCTGGCGGACGAGGAGCAGAACCAATCGCCGGTAAACGCTTACTTTGTCAGCGCCAAAGAAGGTTTCCTTCAGACGGCGGTGCCCCAGGCTGCCGCGCAGCGATTCAATGGTATGAATTGCCTGGTGTAAATCCGCTTCAGCCTCAGCGAATCTCCCCGTTTTGGTGTAAGTACCGGCCCTACCTAAATAAATGCGCCAGATGTGATCCGGGTTGTTTAGATGCACAGCTGCTGCCAACGCCTCATTTTGTAGAATTAGCGCCTCTTCTGGTTTGTCTTGTTCCCGTAAAATAACGGCCGTTTGCGCCTGACAAAGCAATTGTCCTTCCCGGCTGCCGGTTTCACGGTTGATCCGGTAAGCCAGTTGCAGCAATTGCAGACCTTCCTCCGGTTGCCCCAGGCGATTGGCAATCATGCCCATGTTGAGCAAACTAACTGCCTGGCCATCCCGGTCGCCGACTGCTTGATAAAGTTCCAGCGCTTTCGTCTGGCAGGCGGCTGCCTCTTCCCATGTGCCACGGTCTTTGTGCAGCATGCTGAAATTGTTCCAGATGGTGGCTTCCTGATGATGGTGTCCCAGCTTTTGCGCCAGCGCCAATGCCTGCTGCATATGGGCAATGGCTTGTGGTGCGTCACCCAACAGGCGGTAGATCAAAGCGATAACGGCCGTTGCCTCCAGCACACCCTGTTCCCGTGCACCGGCTTGCTGCAGACTTCTGGCTTCATTGGCGTAAGCTAACGCCCGCGCCAATTCGCCTATTTCCAGATACAGTTGGGCCAGGTTCAGTAAGTCGGTGGCCACTTCTAGCGGGTTGTCCAGCTCGCGGTCAATCGCCAGCGCTTCCAGGTAGCAACGCTCGGCATTGGCGTAGTCTCCCATTTCGGCATAGGCGCTCCCCAAGTTGCCCAAAGCCGATGCTTCCCCTTTACGGTAGCCAATTTCCTGGTTAATGGCAAGAGCCTGTTCCTGATGAGTGAGCGCTTCCTGTAACCGGCCCAGTCCTAGATAGACCAGCCCCAGATTACTCAAGACGGCCGCTTCTCCTTCTTTATCTGCCAGTTGCCGGTAGTGTTGTAGAGCAGATTGGTAGTGAGAAGCGGCCGTTTCTAATTGCCCCATAACGCGTAGTACCAGTCCCAGATTGGTCAAACAAGCCGCTTGTCCTTCCTTATAATCCAACGCCTCATAAACAGCCAGCGCATCTGCCAGATAACGCCTGGCTTCGGCCGTTTGCCCCAGGTCTTTGTACAAGACACCTATGTTGCAACGGCAATTCGCAACGCCTTCATCCTGTTGCACAGCTTCAAAATGCGCCTGGGCCGTTTGCCAAACCGTTAACGCAGCCCCTAATTCTCCCCGGCGGTAGTGCCAGACGGCTCGGCGAAAGATAACTTCGGCTAAAAGCCTTTCGTCGTTCAATCCCTGTGCGATTTGTTCTGCGATATCGGCTACTTGCCAAGCACGGTCCCATTCCTGCCCATTAACCAGATCGACGATAAACTGGGTCAGGGTTTCCACCAGTTCTATCAGGGATACGGCCGTTCTGGCCTGTATGAAATCCGGCGAACATAGTTTCACCAACAAATCATCAATTTCTTGTTGTGTTTTTGGTTTAACCATTCTTATCCTTCTTATCGGGTTGGTTTACAGGATACACGACAAGTGAACAATCCATTGACTACTTCTCCTGACATAGTCGGGTATGTAGCATTGTTCCAGAGTAAACGTTCTGTTGGATAACATTCAAGCATACCACAGAAATTCAAATATTTTTGCATAACGTAAAATATAGCTCAAAATGTAAAGAACGCGGACAATAGAAGCGCAAATAAAACAATACCTGCTATATCTGCCTACGAGGAAATCGCTTAAAGTCTTATGAACCCGTATCAAACAAAATCAAGTCGTGTAGTCTGGTCTTGTCCTTGGTATAACGTGCGCCAGGATGAAATCGTGACGCCGGATGGGAAGCTAGGCGTCTACAATATCGTCCAACACCCAGGG
>JAJRTP010000234.1 GCA_024278255.1 Chloroflexota bacterium
CCCCGGCCGAAACCAGAGCCAGATTAGCCCAATACGGCCACCAAAATGTCGTTGCCTTCCAGACGCGCAACCCCATGCACCGCGTCCACGAGGAGCTGACCAAACGGGCCATCCAGGAAAAAGACGGTGTTCTGCTCCTGCACCCCGTTGTGGGCATGACCCGTCCCGGTGACGTGGATTACTTTACTCGCGTGCGCACCTACATGGCCCTGGCCAACAACTATTACGACAAAGACCGTGTCCTGCTCTCCCTGCTGCCCCTGGCAATGCGGATGGCCGGGCCGCGGGAGGCGTTGTGGCACGCCATCATCCGCCGCAATTACGGGGCCAATCACCTGATTGTGGGCCGCGATCATGCCGGGCCGGGCAAAGACTCAGAGGGCAAGCCGTTTTACGGGCCGTATGATGCCCAGGATTTGGTGGAAAGTTTCAGCGAGGAGATTGGCGTCAAGGTGGTGCCCTTCCGAATGCTGGTTTATTTGCCGGACGAGGGGCGGTATGAGGAAATCACCAAAATCACGCCGGAAATGAACACGGCCGTCATCTCCGGCACCCAGGTACGGGAAGAATATCTGCACAATGGCAAATCCCTGCCCACCTGGTTTACCCGCCAGCCCGTCGCCGAAATTTTGTCAGAAACGTACCCGCCGCGCCACAAACAGGGTGTGTGCATCTGGTTTACCGGCCTGCACAATGCTGGTAAATCTACTACGGCCGCTATCCTGACCACGCTCTTGCAGGAACACGGCCGTCAAGTCACCTTGCTCGATGGCGACGTCGTCCGCACTCATTTCTCTGAAGGCTTGGGCTACAGCAAAGAAGACCGGGACGATCACGTGCGGCGTATTGGATTTGTGTCGGCAGAAATCGTGCGCCACGGCGGGTTGAGTGTGTGTGCGGCCGTTTCCCCTTACCGGGCCACCCGGAATGACGTGCGCAACATGGTAGACGACGGCCATTACATCGAAGTCTTTGTGGATACCCCGCTGGAAGTGTGCGAGGAGCGGGACACCAAGGGCCTCTACGCCAAAGCGCGCAAAGGGGAGATCACCGGTTTCACCGGTATTGATGACCCTTATGAGCCACCGCGCCACCCCGAAATCCGCATTGACACAGTTGCCCATTCAGCCGAGGAAAATGCGCGCTACATTTTGCGCTGTTTAACGGAACGGGGATTTATTCGACCAAATGAGTAGTCGGGTAGTCGTTAGTCGGGTAGTCGGGTAGTCGTTAGACGAGTAGTTGAGACTACAGGACTACCAGACTACCAGACTACCAGACTACCAAGAGGTATAAATGAACGAACAACAAGGATTTGTTATTTGGATGACCGGGCTGTCCGGTGCGGGCAAGACAACGATTGCTCTGGAAATGCTGCGCCAACTGGACGGCCGTAACCTGAAACTGGAACGGCTGGACGGCGATGTCGTCCGGGAAAGTTTGACGGCCGATTTGGGTTTTTCCGCCGAGGACCGGCGCAAGAATATCGAGCGCATTACCTTTGTCGCTAAATTGCTCTCCCGCAACGGCGTCGGCTGCGTCTGCTCCTTCATCTCCCCCTACCAGGCCGTCCGCGATCACGTGCGGGAAAACACGACCAACTTTATGGAAGTGTTCGTGGATGCCCCGCTGGAAGTGGTGATTGATCGGGACGTCAAAGGTCTGTACGAGAAGGCATTGGCCGGGGAAATCCCTAACTTCACCGGCATATCCGATCCCTTTGAAGCCCCACAAAACCCGGACATTCACCTGCATACCGACCAAGAAACGGTGGAAGAAAGCGCCCGTATCATCATTGATGAACTGGAACGACGTGGCTTGATCCCTGTAGTTGAACTGGCCTGAAAATTTCACCGCAGAGGGCGCAGAGAGCGCGGAGAATTTTCCAATAGAGAAGTCTCTGTACTCTCCGCGCCCTCCGCGGTTTTCCCCTTATGACGATAGATGAAGCATTGGCTTACGGCCGTGCCCAACTCTCCAATTCCCCCACACCCCACATCGATGCCCGAATATTGTTAGAACATTTGCTGCAACGGCCGTACAGCTACCTCTTGGCGCATGGGGATAAAAAGTTAACGGCCGTGCAGTTGGCCGATTACCAGCGGCTGGTGGCCCGTGCCCGGCAGGGTGAACCCATCCCCTACATCACCGGACAGGCGCCCTTTTTCGATTTTATGGTGCGGGTGAATACGGCCGTACTCATCCCCCGCCCCGAAACAGAAGAACTGGTAAGCCAGGCCGTCCAATATGCCCAAACGCTTCCCGCGCCGCACATTGTAGACGTGGGTACGGGCAGCGGCTGCATTGCCATTGCCCTGGCCCGGCAGTTGCCCCAGGCGCGCCTTGAAGCCGTAGACATCTCCGGCGACGCCCTGACAGTTGCCCGCACCAACATGTTCAAATTAGCGCCGGGACGCATCCGCTTCTACGAAGGCGATTTGCTGCAACCCCTGCCCACACCCCCGGACATTGTCGTGGCTAACCTGCCCTACATTTCTAAGAGCGAGTGGACGCTGCTGGACGATGGGGTAAAATTGCACGAGCCATCGCTGGCCCTGAAAGGGGGCGTAGATGGCCTCGATCTGGTCAAGCGGCTGCTGCAACAGGCGATGAACAAACTCCGTCCTCACAGCGCAATTTTTCTGGAGATTGGTTGGCAGCAGGGCGAAGCGGTTACCCAATTGGCGCGTGCCCGCTTTCCCGACGCCGCCATTCAACTCCTGCCGGATTTGGCCGGGCGCGACCGGATATTGATCGTGAAGACGTAACACCATTGTAGGGCGATTTTGTAAATCGCCCTGAGAACGATTTGCCAAATCGTTCTACTTTGGGCGTAGAGTGGAAGAGTGGAGACGAGAACGCAACTAATCCCGGCTGATGCGCCGGGCGCAATTGACAGGGCCGCAGCCTATGTGCGGCACGGCCGTCTGGTGGTGCTGCCTACGGATACGGTTTACGGAGTGGGCTGTGCTGCTTTTGACGAGGCCGCCATTCGTCGTTTGTATGCGGTGAAGCAACGGCCGTACCACAAAGCGATCCCCATTCTCTTGGCTGATTTGGCTGATTTGACGGCCGTTACCGCCCACGTCCCTCCCCTGGCTCAAGCGCTCATCCAACGCTATTGGCCGGGGCCGCTCACCATCATCCTGCCCAAACACCCCAAATTGCCTGGTGTCCTTTCCCCTAACGAAGGCATTGCTGTGCGTATTCCCGATCATGCGGTGGCGCGGGCACTGATTAAGGCGGCAGGCGGGGCGATGGCTGTGACCAGTGCTAATCGCTCCGGGCAGCCTGCGGCGCAAACGGCCGTTCAGGCAGCCGCTTATTTGGAGGATGGGGTTACGGCCGTACTGGACGACGGTCCCGCCCCCATGGGCCAGGCATCCACCATCGTAGATTGCACCGGTGACGACATGCGCCTGATTCGCTCCGGCCCCATTTCCTGGACAGAAATCCAATCTTTAACTGAGGCCCAAACAATCCTATGAATGGCATTTTTATCCCCCTGGCTTTAACCTTCGCGGCTCTATTTGCTGCCTTCAGCACCTATCGCGGCATACGGCGCGGCGGCGCCCGCTTTTATACCCTGGAACGGGAAGCCATTCTGAAACGGGCCAGCCTGACGTTGGCCGGCGCTACCCTGTTGTTTTTAGCGGCCATCACCCTGCTCGTCTTGCAAATTCGCCAGGGGCAAACGCAAGCAGCGATTGAATCCGGCGAATTAGTGCTTGAAGGCGAAGTGACCAGCACGCCGCTGCCAGAAATCAACACGTTTCCTCCCACACCTTCCCCCACTGCTACGATAGATACCACTGTGCCCACGGCTACGGCTACGGCTATCTTGTGCCGGGCTGTGGTGGAAGGCACAGATGGCAATGGCCTGACTCTGCGCGTCGCACCTGGCGGTGAGGAATTGGATATTTTACCGGAAGGGTCGTTGGTGCAGTTGGTGTCGGACGTAGAGCCGCAAGAGGTCAACGGATTGGTCTGGCGCAATGTCCGTTCCATCGTTACCGGGAATGACGGCTGGGTGGCTGAAGATTTCCTGTCTCTTGGCGCTGGATGTGAATAATGCTCATAGGCCTAGATGCCAGCCGCGCCGTTACCGACCGGCGCACGGGCACAGAAGCCTACGCCTGGTTTTTAATCCGGGAACTCATTCCGCTGGCCGGGCAGCGCGACTACACATTACGATTGTATTTTAACCAGCCGCCCCCAGATGATTTGTTTCCCCAGGCCGACCACGTAGAAAATGTAATCATCCCCCAGGCTCGTTTGTGGACGCATACCCGGCTGGCCGCGGAACTGCACCGCCGTCCGCCAGACGTGTTCTTTACCCCGGCGCATGTCATCCCGTTGAGTTATCACGGCCGTGCTGTAGCTACCATCCATGACCTGGGTTACCATCATTTCCCGGAGAGCCATCCCCGCCGCCAGCGTGCCTATTTACGCTGGAGTACGCGGCATAACGGCCGTCGCAGTTGGCGCGTCATTGCCGATTCTCAGGCAACCAAAGAGGATTTGATCCGGTTTGATGACATCTTCCCAGAGAAAATAGTGGTGATTTACCCTGGTGTTGACCCGGAATTATGCCCGGTAACAGATGCGTCCCGGATAACGGCCGTGCTGCAAAAGCACAACATTAATCCTCCCTACTTCCTGTTCCTCAGCACCTTGCAGCCTCGCAAAAACTTAAGCCGCCTCATTGATGCCTACGTGCAAAGCGGCGTGCCCCACCAACTCGTCCTGGCGGGCAAACCCGGCTGGCTGTCCCAACCCATCCTGGATAAAATCGCCAGCCTCCCTGCCCCGCCCTCCGAGAAAATCATCCTGCCCGGCTACATTCCCGACGCCGACAAAGCCGCTTTGCTTTCCGGGGCCACGGCCGTCCTCTATCCCTCGCTCTATGAAGGGTTTGGTTTTCCGGTGTTGGAGGCGCAGGCTTGCGGTACGGCCGTTCTCACAGCCACCACCAGTTCCCTGCCCGAAGTGGCCGGAGACGCCGCCCTGCTGGTAGACCCGCTGGATACCGCGGCGCTGGCGGCCGGTATCCGCCGTCTGGCCCAGGATGAATCGTTACGCAAGGCGTTAGGGGAAAAGGGATTGGTCAATGTGCGGCGGTTCAGTTGGGGGGATACGGCCGTGCAGGTACTAAACCTTTTGGAAAGTAACCTTCCTGAAAATAAAAAAGACCGGGCTGACTAAAGCCCGGTCTCGGCAAACAAAAGGTTTCTTCCCAGAAGTTGAACTTCTAACGAAGTTCACCCAGAATAGAATCTTTGTCAATAGAAATAACACCTTCCTCATCTCCCATGGCAATACACTTTATCGGCGTCACCCGGTAATGCTTTTTAGGGTCAGCAAAGTTTTCCAAAGCGCCTTGCAGCACACCCACGGCCAAATAGCATAGGGGGGAATCCGACTCTTCGCCGTAACACATGGGGCAGACCTGCAAATGCCACAGGTACTCGTTTTCATTTTCGGTTACCGCTACTTGTTGATCACTGACCTGATTGAAGAATTTGGCGAAGAACTGCAACCCCAGACCAATGCGCTTTTCCAGCGTGCCGATTTTCATAGCCATACGGGCCGCTTTGGCCGCCGTACCAAAACTGTCCAGACCGTCATTAAAGGTTTTCTTGCCGGAACGGATGGCAAAAGCGCGCGCGCCCCGCGGTCCATACATATCCCAATAGGCTTGCTGTAATTGGGAAACATGTTCAAAGGGAACTTCCTTTTTCATGTTGTCTGGCGGATAGTTATCTATGTAATGAGAAAGCCCACCCATGTTGAGCAAGGCATTGACGCCATTTTTGCCGACAATTTCTTCTGTGGCGATCAAAATAATTCGTACCCATCGGTTTGGATAATACAGACCGCTCTCGGTGTCTGAACTCATTTTCACCTCCGACGACTTGAGTGTTCAGAATGCAAAATTGCCAAACATAAAACCCTTGGCAGAATAGTTATTATAGTATACTTGATTGTTTACGCTAATTGTAACAGTTGGTAATTTTATCTTATCATGGCTGCAAAACGGCCGTTTCCCGGCAACATTCAGCGTAAATTAACTATTTTCCAGCTTTCCGGTGACAAAACGACGGGCTGTTTCGGCCAGGATAGCGGCGCCCATCGGTAAGACCCGTTCATCAATATCAAAAATATCGGTGTGATGGTTCCGTACCAGGCCATCGTCAATGGCCGCGCCCAGCATAAACATGGCTCCGGGCGCTTCTTGGGTCATATAGGCAAAATCTTCGCCGGCCAGACCAAACTCTGCATTGACGACGGCCGTATCACCCGCCAAATCTCGCGCCACTACCCGCAGCCAATTATTCACTTTCGGGTCATTATACATGGCCGGATACCCTTTGCTCAACTTAAATTCATACGAACCGCCCATCAACTCGCTCAACTTAAAGGCATTCTCCACCTCTGCCCACAACTGTTCCCGCACATCTGCTTCTTGCGAGCGAATGGTACCTTGAATGTAAACCTCATTGGGAATCACATTCGCCGCCGCCCCGCCGGTAATTTCGCCCAGACTGACCACACAAGAGCGCAAAGGGTTGATGCGGCGAGAGGGGATGGCATAAATGGCTGGCAGGATGGCGCTGAGCATAAACAGCGGATCGCTGCCTTCATGGGGATAAGCGCCATGCCCGCCAGCGCCGCGCACCCAGGCTTCAAAGGCGTCTACATTAGCCATAGCATAGCCGTCACATGTTATTATCTGCCCTGCCGGTACATTGGATAGCACATGTAAGGCAATCACCGCAGCCACACCATCCAACGCCCCATCAGCAATCATGGCCGTGGCCCCGCTGATGCCGTTTTCGTCAAATGCTTCTTCGGACGGTTGGAAGAGGAGTCGGACACGGCCGTGCCATTCATCCGTAGCCAGGCTTTGCTTAAGCAAATGGGCCACGCCCAGCAGCATTGTCGTATGCGAATCATGCCCGCAGGCGTGCATCACCCCGCTATTTTGGGAGCGGTAGGAAACGTCGTTGGCCTCCAGAATGGGCAGGGCATCCATGTCGGCCCGGATGGCAATAGTGGGACCATCGGCCGTGCCCATTTCTGCCACCACGCCGGTACGTCCCACTCCGGTTTGCACTTCAATGCCCAGTTCCGTCAGTGTATCCGCCACCAGCGCTGCTGTGCGAAATTCCTGAAACCCCAACTCCGGATGGGCGTGAATATCCCGCCGTAAATTGATCAGTTCGTCTTGTAGTAAAGTCGCTTTGTCTAACATCATTCACCAATTACCCCAATATATCCGCCACCGTCACGTCCAGCCCACTAAAATTAGCAAACGTCAAATCAGCGAAAGGCAAATTATACGCCTGTTTTAGTTCTGCCATCAACCCCAAATAGTTGGTCAGAATACGGCCGTGCCAATCCAGTTCCAGTTGTACGGCCGTTTCCTTAATGGCCGCTTCTGACCCTTCCAGCTCTACAAAATTACCAAAAGGCATCTCATCCAGCACAATTTCCACGTCGCCCCAAACAAAAGTCTCCCGGTATTTTTCGTACACCTGCACCGGGAAGTAGCCCAATCGCTCTAAAATAAGGGTCATCGTCTCTAAATCGCTGAGTTCCAGTTCCAGTTCTTCGCGCACGCGGGCTTCCCCTTGTGCGGCGTGTTGGGGCATTCCTTTGTAGGTCAGGCGCACGGCCGTATCCTGTCGCAGCCGTAAAATAGCCAACTTCTGCTGCAAAGTCTCATCGGCCGTATCAAAGCGGACGTTCCGTTCGTAGACACGAGGTTTGCTGATGTTGGCTCCCAGGGCGAGAAGGCGGTTGTGCACGGCCGTTAAATCCGGCACATAAAACTTCACCTCCACCTCCAACCGTTCTTCGCTATTCCCCATCACTCGCCTCATCAATTACTGAACACTGAAAACTGAACACTGAACACTGAAAACTGAACACTGCTCACTCTCCCGCATCCAAAATCATCGCCAACACCTGACCCTTCTCCACACTATCCCCCGCGGCCACAGAAATACGGCCGACCACACCATCCCGCGGGGCACGCAGTTCATTTTCCATCTTCATGGATTCCAGAATGACTACCTTGTCCCCCTTCGCCACCGCATCCCCTTCCTCGACCACCACACTCACAATCAAGCCCGGCATCGGTGATTTAATAGCGGCGTCGCCCGCGTCATGGGCATCCTCACCCCGCGCCTGGGCCAGCCGGTAACTGTACTCATCCTGCACCTTCACCGAATACAATTCGCCCGATGTCAACACGTTCCAGATGCCATTTCGTTCTTCTGCCACCGCTTCCAGAGAACGCTTGTTCAATATCAGCGACAATTCGTTCCCGTCTTCCATCAACTGCTGAAAATCAATGTCATAGCGCACCCCATTGACCATAATTTCATCCTCATGGTCAATCTCAATGATAAACTCCTCATCATTAACAGTGGTGATATATTTCATGCCGTGTCCTAGCATTTTCCCGGAAACTTTAGAGTTTCCGGGAAAATAAAAATTACTGCCGCAGCCGCTCCCAGCGGCTGTACCATTTCCAGTTACTCGTATCCCGCGCGCCAGGGGCTACAATCTGGCTCGCTTTCTGACTTTGTTTATGAGCCAGCAGCGTTGCCAAAATCGCGGCAGCCATCGTTTCGTTCGCTTCCCGCTCATCCATGCGGAACCGTTCTTCCACATATTTCGTGTCGAACTCCCCGCCCATAAAGCTGTAACTGTCCATCATATGCTGGTGGAAAGGGATGTTGGTTTTCACGCCCATAATGCGATATTCAGCCAGCGCCCGGCGCATCCGCAAGATGGCTTCACCCCGCGTCTCACCATAGCAAATCAACTTACTGATCATCGAATCGTAATACGGCGTAATTTCATAGCCAGGGAAAACGCCCGTATCAATCCGCACCCCTGGCCCGGTAGGCACCCGGCTAAAGGTGATGGTTCCGGTCGAGGGTAGATAATTATTGTACGGGTCTTCCGCATTGATGCGGCACTCAATCGCCCAGCCCTGCTGCTTGACATCTTCTTGTTTGATACGCAGACGACGGCCGCGGGCAATGCGAAGCTGTTCCTGCACAATATCCACACCCGTCACCAATTCCGTCACCGGATGCTCCACCTGCAAGCGGGTATTCATCTCCAGGAAGTAGAAATTTTTATCCTTGTCCAGCAAAAACTCAATCGTCCCGGCGTTGACGTAGCCGACTGCTTTGGCTGCGGCCACGGCCACGGCTCCCATACGCTGCCGCAAATCTTCATCCACCACAAACGAGGGGGATTCCTC
>JAJRTP010000235.1 GCA_024278255.1 Chloroflexota bacterium
AATTTTCTGTCGGCGTTGGTGGGCTACGATGCCACTGTTGGGACAACGTTGTGACTTTTTGTCCCAACAGGGGGTCGACCATTTTTTGCAAGGTTTCCAGGGTTGGCGTTTCCAGGGCGGTCCACAATTGAATCGCCTTGAAGATTTCCCGGTTGTCGCTCTGCTTAAAGTCTCTGGGTGTAATCTCTGTAAGTTCCTGACCTTCCAGGATTTCGTTGGCCGCGGCCAGGGTAGTCGGACTGGCAATAATCAGGGCCAGACAGTATTCCTCTAATCCCGGCTTGCTTCCTTCACCGGCCTCCATCAGGCCCGGCGCTGTGATTGGGGGTGACGGGTGAGGTGAAGAAGCGACTGCTTTGCGTCTGCGTTTTGGGCGGGCAGGTTGGAAAGAACTGCCTTTAAGTTCGGCCAGCAACAGCCGTTCATCCAGCCCAATTTTGCGGGCCAGCCGCTGGACGCGGGCCGTTTTTTCAATATTGTCTTTTATGTCTCGATAGACTGGAATGAGTTCACGAACAACAAACGATTTTCCCTGCGGTGTGGCAATATCCGCCTGACTTAGAATCAGCGACTCGTAAAAATCCAGACTGGGTATAGCTTGCGCAATAAGCGTTTGCCATACGTCCGGCCCTTCTCGCAGTATGTCATCCGGGTCTTTACCCGCGGGCAACACCGCGATATAGATTTCCTGGGTAATATGCCCTTCGTAAGCGATGGTCCCCCTGGAAGTAACCGTTGCCACCGGTTTGTGCGGCAGGGCCTGCCGGGCCACGCTCAAACTGCGAATGGTGGCCGCGTTTCCCGCGGTATCGGCATCCAGGGCCAGCACAATTTTATTCGCCAGGGGGGCAATCCGTCTTAACTGCTGTTCCGTGAGCGATGTGCCCATCTGAGCGACTACATTGGTGGCTCCCTGCTGGTGGGCCTGGATGACATCCATATATCCTTCTACAATTACCACCTCATCGGCCTGGCGAATTGATTTACGAGCCAGGTCCAGGCCGTATAACACGCTACTCTTATCAAATATCGGGGTTTGCGGCGAGTTAAGATATTTGGGTAACTGGTCATCGGCTAACGCTCTGGCGCCAAAACCGATAACCCGTCCGCGTGTATCCCGGATGGGAATCATCAGCCGATTGCGAAACCGGTCATAGCCGGGCGTATTATTGTCCCGTTCGACCAACAGCCCTGCGACCAATAACTCTTTGGTAGTGTAACCTCGCTGTACAAAATGAGTTTTGAGCGCTTCCCATTCATCCAGCGCGTAGCCGAGTTGAAACGTAGCTATCGTTTCGGGGGTAATGCCTCGTCTGGCCAGATATGCACGGGTATATTCTGCCGCCGGAGACCGGGTTAGTAGCTTGTGAAAATAGGCCGCGACGGCGGTATTAAGCTGGAATAATTTCTTGCGTAGTTCATCCTGTTCAGCAGACCGGGCATCGTCGCTGGTTTTTAACTCGATACCGGCCTGTTTGGCCAGAGTTTGCAGGGCTTCTTTGAAATCATAGCCCTCTCGCTTCATTACAAAACTGAACAGGTCGCCGCCATCGGCGCAGGCGCCAAAACAACGCCAGGTTTGAGTTTCTGGAAAAACCACAAAAGAGGGGGTTCGGGTATTTTGGTGAAAGGGGCAAAAACCGATATAATTTCGGCCAGACCTTCTTAACGCGACCGTTTCCGAGACTACGTCTACTATGTCCAGTCGGGCCTTGATTTCATCGGCTACGCTCATTCCGCTAAGGTTTCCCCTCCCCGGCAACATTACAAGCGATTAATAATTATACACTTGATGGTTTGGTTTGCCAAACCTTTAAAAAACCCTCTTCGAAGCTAATTTATTTTGCTGCATTTTTGCTCATTCAAAACCCACATGTTATACTATTCGCTTGGGTAATTTTTGTTTATCAAGCACGCCTTCCGACAGACGGGCCGTGCCCTCATTTGAGGGTTCCCGAATGGATGACGAAGGCGGACGAGTATCTATTAACGAACGGAGGAAAAACATGGCTAATAACCCCCCTGTTGTTTCTATGAAGTCCCTGCTTGAAGCAGGCGTCCACTTTGGGCATCGAACCCGCCGCTGGAATCCCAAGATGAAGCCTTTCATCTTTAGTGAACGGAACGGGATTCATATTATTGACCTCCAACAAACTATCGCTCGTTTGACCCAGGCTTATGACCTGGTGAGAGATACTGTAGCTTCCGGTGGTACAGTTCTGTTTGTTGGAACCAAACGGCAGGCCCAGGACAGTATTGTAGAGGAAGCCACTCGCTGTGGAATGCCGTATGTTGAGCAGCGCTGGCTGGGCGGTACGCTGACAAACTGGCGCACCATTCGTCAGCGGATTGATTACCTGCTGGAGCTTGAACGACAGCGAGATCGAGGTGAATTTACGTTTCTTCCCAAGAAAGAGGCGTTATTGCGCGAGCGTGAAGTAACTCGCCTGAACCGTCGCCTGGGCGGACTGAAGGAAATGCGCCGTCTGCCCAACCTGCTCTTCATTGTAGATGTGCGCCGGGACAACCTAGCCGTTAAAGAAGCCAACGTTCTGGGTATTCCTATCATTGCGATGGTGGATACAAACTGCGATCCAGACC